>NZ_NQYT01000024.1:0-13571 GCF_009192935.1 Xanthomonas sp. LMG 12461 | reverse complement strand
GCGCCTGCACCCGCGCCGCCGGTGGGTTGTCGGCGGCGCGGGTGCAGGCGCTGCTGGCCGGCGACGAGGGACTGGACGAGATCGAGGCGGAACTGCAGCAGGCGCAGGCCATGGGCATCCGCGCGGTACCCACCTACGTCATCGATGGCCGCCAGGCGCTGCAGGGCGCGCAGCCGCCGGAGGTGTTCGCCGCCACCGTGCGCGGTTTGCTGGCCGACGCCCAGGCGGGCCGCGATTGCGGTCCGGAGGGGTGCGCGGTCTAGAACGTCGCGCGCTGTACGTTGGGTGCCCCGCGCCGCGGGCGGCGCGCCAGACAGCGTCGCAGGAGGCGAGGGGCGGCCCGCGGTGGTGCGCAGGCATCCTGCTGATGCCCATGCCGGTTCGCCGCGGACCTCTCCCGCATCGCGCGCGTGCCAGCCAGGCGGCCAGGCAACGGGCCGCAAGGCCGCCTTGCGCGCGCGGACCGGGCGGACTGCAGCGCGGCGCGGCTCTGCTGCGCTGCGCGCGCCTCAACTCGGACGCGTTCATTACCGAGACGTGTCAGCTGGCAGGGGCGCGACCTGCCGCCGACGCCGGCATCTGCGACAATGCCGGCCCACAGGCGCCTGAACCGCGCCGGCAGGAGGAATCCCCCGCATGCTCGCGATCGGCGTTGCCGGTACCGAACTCACCGCGCAGGAGCGCGACTGGCTGCAGCACGATGCGGTGGCCGGCGTGGTCCTGTTCAAACGCAATTTCGCCTCGCGCGCGCAGGTGACCGAGTTGAGCGCGGCGATCCGCGCCGCCACGCCGCGGCCGCTGCTGCTCTGCGTGGACCAGGAAGGCGGGCGCGTGCAGCGCTTCCGTGAGGGCTACAGTGCATTGCCGCCGCTGCAGGATTTCGGCGCGCTGTACGCGCGCGATCCGGCCGCTGCGCTGGAGATGGCCGAGCAGCACGCCTGGCTGATGGCCAGCGAGATTCGCGCCAGCGGCATCGACCTCAGCTTCGCCCCGGTGCTGGACCTGGCCCGCGGCAACCGTGCCATCGGCGACCGCGCCTTCAGCGACGATCCGCAGGTGGTCGCGGCCTTCGCCGCGGCCTATGTGCGCGGCATGCACAGCGTCGGCATGGGCGCGACCCTCAAGCATTTCCCTGGCCATGGCACCGTGCTCGAGGACACCCACGTCGACAATGCCGAGGACCCGCGTTCGCTGGACACCCTGCGCCAGGAAGATCTGGTGCCGTTCGCCGCCGGCATCGCCGCCGGCGCCGACGCGGTGATGATGGCGCACGTGGTCTACCCGCAGGTGGCGCCGGAACCGGCCGGCTACTCGCCGCGCTGGATCCAGCAGATCCTGCGCCAGGAGCTGGGCTTCCGTGGCGTGGTGTTCTCCGACGACATCGGCATGGCCGCCTCGTTCGCCGCCGGCGGCGTCGCCGCGCGGGTCACTGCGCACCTGGACGCCGGCTGCGACGTGGTCCTGGTCTGCCACCCGGAACTTGTCGAAGACTCGCTGCAGGCCGTGCGCGATCGCCCGCTCAACACCGCCGCGCTGCTCGGCCTGATCGGCCGCGGCGGCCTTGGCTGGGACGGCCTGCTGGCCGATGCCCGCTACGGTCACACCCAATCCCATCTGCTCTCCACCTTCGGAAAAACCGCCTGATGTCCACTCTCACCATCGCCCAGGCCCTGGCCCAGGCCGACCTGCTGGTCGATCGCACCCGCATCGACCAGGCCATCGCCCAGATGGCCGACGCCATCGCAGCCGACTACCTCGGCGAAACCCCGGTCTACCTGACCATCATGCACGGCGCGCTGCCGTTCGCCGGCCAGCTGGCGCTGGAACTGGGCAGCCGCGGCCAGGACCTGCAGCTGGACTACCTGCACGCCACCCGCTACCGCGGCGAGACCGTCGGCGGCGAACTGGTGTGGAAGCACCGCCCGGCCACCGCGCTGTACGGCCGCCGCGTGCTCTTGCTCGACGACATCCTCGACGAAGGCCTGACCCTGAAGGCAGTGCGCGAGTGGTGCCTGGAGCAGGGCGCCACCGATGTGCGCATTGCCGCGCTGACGGTCAAGCGCCACGACCGCTGCGTGCCCGGGGTCAGCGCCGACTATGTCGGCGTCGAAGTGCCGGACCGCTACGTGTTCGGCTTCGGCATGGACGTCAACGAAGCCCTGCGCAACCTGCCGGCGATCTACGCGATGAAGGAGTAAGCGGGGCAGGCGAGCCAGCCTCGCCTCCGTCGCTGAAGTTTCCCGCTGCCGGCGCGCGTCGCCGGCGCAGGCGTTCCCTTTCGTTCGAGGATCCGCATGGACAACATCGCACTGGCCGTCATCGGCGGCACCGGCGTCTACAAGCTCGCACAGCTGGACGATGTGCAGACCCACGAGGTCGAGACGCGCTACGGCGCGCCTTCCGGCCCGGTGCGGGTCGGCACGCTGCTCGGCCACCGCGTCGCCTTCCTGGCCCGCCACGGCGAAGGCCATTCGCTGCCGCCGCACAAGATCAACTACCGCGCCAACCTTGCTGCGCTGCAGCAGATCGGCGCCACGCGCGTGCTCGCGTTGAACACGGTGGGCGGCATCACCGAGCGCTTCGGCCCGCGCGTGCTGGCCTGCCCGGATCAGCTCATCGACTACACCTGGGGGCGCATCTCCACCCTGTGCGAAGAGCCGGGCAGCGAGGTGCTGCACGTGGATTTCGGTCATCCGTATTCGCCGCTGCTGCGAAGCAAGATCCTCGCCGCCGCGCGCGTCACCGGCACCGCGCTTGTGGACGGTGGCTGCTACGCCGCCACGCAGGGACCGCGCCTGGAAACCATCGCCGAGATCGCGCGGCTGCGCCGCGACGGCTGCGACCTGGTCGGCATGACCGGCATGCCCGAAGCCGGGTTGGCGCGCGAGCTGGGCCTGGACTACGCCTGCCTGGCGATCGTGGCGAACTGGGCGGCCGGCTGCGGCGACGCCGAGGAAATCACCTTGGCCGAGGTGCTGGCCAATGTCGAGGCGGCCTCGGTCGGGCTGCCGGAGCTGGTGGGGGAACTGGCGCGCGGGTGATTGTCTTCGTTGCGCAAGCTTTGCATACTCCGCCGGTGCGGCTGCCGCACAACCACCACCCATTCACTGCAAAAGGTCTCGCATCACCATGCCGAACGGTACCGTCAAGTGGTTCAACGACGCCAAGGGATTTGGTTTTATTTCTCCGGAAGACGGTAGCGCCGATGTGTTCGCGCACTTCTCCGCGATCAACTCCAAGGGCTTCCGCAGCCTGCAGGAAGGACAGCGTGTCAGCTACGACGTGACCCAGGGTCCGAAGGGCGCGCAAGCCTCGAATATCACGCCGGTCGAGTAAGCGCGCGCGTTGACTCGGTTGTGCCTTGAACCCCGCTTCGGCGGGGTTTTTTATGGGAGACGCCGTGGTGTCGGCGTCGGCAGGCGGTGCAGGCAATGACGCAAGGATTGCAGATCGGGATCGTGGGGTATGGCACCGCAGGCCAGGCACTGGCTCTGCTGCTGGCGCGCGACGGGCACCGCGTGCAGGTGTTCGAGCGCGCCGCCGAGCCCGGGCCGGTCGGCGCAGGCTTCCTGCTGCAGCCGACCGGCCTGCAGGTGCTGTGGCGGATCGGCCTGCTCGAGCAGGCCCTGGCCTACGGTGCGCCGGTGCACCGCCTGTACGGCGAGACCCCGTGCGGGCGCGCGGTGATGGACATGCGCTACCGCGACCTGGAGGCGCGCCTGTTCGGGCTGGGCATGCAGCGCGGCGCCTTGTTCGCGCTGCTGGCGCAGGCCTGGGACGGCTACGCCACGCTGCAGCGCGATACGCGCATCGTCGCCATCGACGACACGCTGCGCCGGGTGCAGGACCAGCACGGCCGCTGGCACGGGCCGTTCGACCTGGTGATCGCCTGCGACGGCTCGGCCTCGGCGCTGCGCGCGCAGGTGCAGGCGACGCGGCTGGACCGGATGTATCCGTGGGGCGCGCTGTGGTGCCTGCTGCCGCGCGGCGACTGGGCCTTCCCCGACGAACTGCGCCAGCGCTACGTGGCCGCGCGCAAGATGATCGGCCTGCTGCCGGTGGGCACCCGCCCGGGCGATGCCGAGCCGCGGGTGAGTTTCTTCTGGAGCCTGCCGACCGCCGAGTTCGATGCCTGGCAGGCGCGCGGCGTGCAGCCGTGGCTGGAGGAGATCGCGCAGCTGTGGCCGCAGGCGCGCGAACGCCTGGCGCAGATCGACGCACCGGCGCAACTGGCGCGGGCCAGCTACCGCGATGCGGTGCAGCGGCACTGGTACCGCGGCCGCCTGGTGCTGGCCGGCGATGCCGCACATGCCATGAGTCCGCAGCTGGGGCAGGGCGTCAACATGGCGCTGATGGACGCCTGGGCGCTGAGCGAGAGCCTGCGCACCGCGCCGGACATCGACGCGGCATTGGCGCGCTACCAGGCGCAGCGCCAGGCGCACGTGGCGGTGTACCAGTTCTGGAGCCGCTGGCTGACCCCGCTGTTCCAGTCCGAGCGCGACGTGGTGGCGCGGCTGCGCGACGTGGGCATGTTGCCGGCCGGGCGCATGCCGGGGGGCCGCGGACACATGCTGCGCGTGCTCAGCGGCACCCAGCACGGCTGGTTCGGCAAGCTGCCGCTGGCGCCAGAGTTTCTCGAAGCGTTGCAGGACGCGGTGGCGCGGCGCGTGGCGCTGCCGTAGGCGGCGAGATCGCGGACGCAGGTGGACGCGCGCCTGGGTGATTCGTCGCGGCGACGGCGCGTGCAGAGCGCAACCGGGCGAGCGCGGTCCGACGGCGATGTTCTGTGTTTGCACTTGCAACATTGTCGTGCCGCGATTCGCCAATCTTGTGTGGGAGGGGCTTCAGCCCCGGCCCCCTTCAGTTGGTCGCGTCGGGACTGAAGTCCCTCCCACACTAAGGTAGTGCACTTGTTGCTTTGATCGTGGTCATGGGCGGCCCGGCGTTCCACCGATGCTTCTTCCGGCACGGTGCCAAGCACTCGCGCACGCAATGCATTGCGACTGCACTGTGGGAGGGGCTTCAGCCCCGACACCCTTAGTTGGTCGCGTCGGGACTGCAGTCCCTCCCATATTAGGGCAGTGCACTTGTTGCTTTGATCGTGGTCATGGGCGGCCCGGCGTTCCACCGATGCTTCTTCCGGCACGGTGACAAGCACTCGCGCAATGCATTGCGACTGCACTGTGGGAGGGGCTTCAGCCCCGACACCTTTGAGTCGGACGCATCGGGACTGAAGTCCCTCCCACATTAGGGCAGTGCACTTGTTGCTTTGATCGCGGTCATGGGCTGCCCGGCGTTACGCCGACGCTTCCTTCGGCACGGTGCCAAGCACTCGCGCAATGCATTGCGACTGCACTGTGGGAGGGGCTTCAGCCCCGACGCCTTTGAGTCGGACGCATCGGGACTGAAGTCCCTCCCACAGCATGGCATCGCACCGGCCACTTCGGTTGCAGTCACGGCCAGCCGCCACGCGGCCCGACCTACGCCGTCGCCACCGGCAGCGCCAAGGCCGCGCCTTCGACGCAGGCGACCAGGCGTTCGCCCGGCGCCAGGATCGGGGTGACGCCGGCGGTGAAGTGCGAGAACGCCGGCAGCACGGTCATGCCGTCGCGCAGCCAGAACGCCGGCCAGCGCGGGCGCAAGCCAGGCAGTTTGGCCAGCGGGTGCAGGTGCCCGCACAGCACGTGGCGCTGCGCATCCGTCACCGGATCGTGACGCAACACGAACGGGCCGTCTTCCACCTGCGTGCCAAGCGGCGCGATGTCCAGCCCGGCGCCGGCGAGGGCGCGGTCGTGGTTGCCGGTGATCGCCGCCACGCGCAGTTGCGGATGCTGCGTGCGCCAGGCATGCCACTGGCGTTGCCAGTCGGCATCGGGTGCGGCGCCGTGCAGCACGTCGCCGAGGATCCACAGTTCCGCCGCGTCCTGCGCCTGCAGCAGGGCCGACAGCCGCGCCAGGTCGAGCGCGGTGCCGCCGCGCGGCAGGCCGATGCCGGCGCGGCGGAAGACGTCGGCCTTGCCCAGGTGCAGGTCGGCGATCAGCAGCCGTCGCCGCGCCGGCCAGTACAGCGTGCGGTCGCCGAGCAGGCGCATCGGTTCGCCGGCCAGCAGCCAATCCAGTTCAGCGCGCATGGCGCTGCTCCAGTTGCGCCGCCGCGCGCATCACCCGCGCCTTCCAGTCCTCGGTGCTGAGCTGGCCGCGGATGCTCTCGGCCCACAGCGGGAACGCCAGCGGGGTGAGGCTGCGCGGGCTGTGCAGCGCCAGCTCACGCGCGGCGCAATCGTCCAGGGTGGCGGCGAGCCGGGTCAGTTCCATCTCGCCCTGCAACACCTCGCGCTCGGCCTGCGCCAGCAGCAGGTGCTCGGGATCGAAGCGGCTCAGCACGTCGTACAGCAGGCCGCTGGAGGCCTGCAGCTGGCGCAGGCTGCGCGGCAGGCGGCCGGGCAGGCTGGGCGGCAACAGGCCGGCGACGCGGGCGATCTCGCGGAACTGGCGCCGCGCCAGTTCGCCCAGGTTGAGGCTCTCGCGCAGATCCTCGAACAACTGCGCCGGACTCAGCAGTTCGCGCAGCAGTGCCGCATCGATCGGCGCGTCCTCCGCCGGCGACAGCACGAAGCCATAGTCGTTGGCGGCGAAGCTGAAGGTATTGCGCTGCCGCCGGCCCCAGCGTAGCGCCAGCAGCGCGGCCAGGCCTTCGTGCACCTGGCGGCCGGCGAACGGATACACGAACAGGTGCTGGCCGTCGCGGGCGCGCACGCGCTCGGCCAGCAGCCGCTGCGGCGCCGGCAGGTCCGACAGCGCGCGCTGCAGGCCGAGCAACGGCGCCAGCGCGCGCAGTTCGGCCTCGCCGCGCGGATCGGCGAACACCGCTTCCACCTCGCGGCCCAGTTCCGAAGACAGCGGCATGCGCCCGCCCATCCATTTCGGCACGCTGCCGTCGCCGCCCTTGGCCAGGCGCACGTAGGCGGTCATATCTTCCAGTCGCACCAGTTCCAGCAGGCGCCCGGCGAACTGGAAACGGTCGCCGCGGCGCAGTCGGCCGACAAACTGCTCCTCCACCGCGCCGAGCCGGCCGCCGCGCAGGAAGCGCACCGCGACGCTGCCGTCGCTGGTGATGGTGCCGATCGACAGGCGATGGCGCAGGGCGATGCGACGGTCGTGCACGCGGTACAGGCCGTCCGCGTCCAGCACCACCTTGCGGTAGTCCGGATACTGCGCCAGCGCGCGTCCGCCCTGCACGACGAACTCCAGCACCGCCTGCCAGGTCGGCGCATCCAGCATGGCGAAGGCGGCGGTGCCGCGCACTTCGGCGTACAGCGCGTCGGCAGCGAAGCCGCCGCCCAGCGCGCAGGTGATGCAGTGCTGCGCCAGCACGTCCAGCGACAGCCGCGGCGAGGGCCGCGATTCGATGCGGCCATGGGCGATGGCGCGGCGCGCCGCGGCGTATTCGACCAGTTCCAGCGCGTGCGAGGGCACGCACAGTACGTGACCGGCCTCGCCGGGGCGGTGCTTGGCGCGGCCGGCACGCTGCAGCAGCCGCGCCACGCCCTTGGGGCTGCCGATCTGCAGCACCTGATCGACGGCGGGGAAATCCACGCCCAAGTCCAGGCTGGACGTCGCCACCACGCAGCGCAGGCTGCCGTCGCGCAGGCCTTGCTCGGCAGCGCTGCGCAGCGCTGGGTCCAGCGAGCCGTGGTGCAGGGCCAGCGTGTGCGCTTCTTCCGGCCACACCGAGGTCAGCGCCTGATGCCACAGCTCGGCCTGCGCGCGGGTGTTGGTGAACAGCAGGCTGGTGCGCACCGCGAAGAGTTTTTCCAGCACCCGTGGCAATTGCGCCAGGCCCAGGTGCCCGGCCCAAGGGAAGCGCTCGCCCACCGCCGGCGCCAACGTCTCCAGGGTCAGCGTGCGCGGCTTGACCCCGGCCACGATCGGCGCCTGCGGCAGGTGCGGCAGCAGCACGTCGCGCGCCTCGTCGAGGTTGCCGAGCGTGGCCGACAGGCCCCAGGTGCGCAGCGCCGGCGCCCAGCCGCGCAGCCGCGCCAGGCACAGCTGCAGCAGCACGCCGCGCTTGTTGCCGAGCAGTTCGTGCCACTCGTCGACGATCACGCAGCGCAGCGTCGCCAGTTGCGGCGCGGTGTCGGGATAGGACAGCAGCAGCGCCAGCGATTCGGGCGTGGTCACCAGTACATCGAGTTTGCCGCTGCGCGCCAGGCGCTTGTCGCGCGCACTGGCATCGCCGGTGCGCAGGCCGATCTGCCAGTCCAGGCCCAGCGCCTGTGCCGGTTCGCGCAGCGCGCGCACGGTGTCGGCGGCGAGCGCGCGCAACGGGGTGATCCACAGCACCTTGAGGTCGCGCTGCGCCTGCCGGCGCGTGCGCGGCGGCGAGGCGGTCTTGGCAGTCGCGCTGGCGCCGGTGCCACGGGCAGGCGTCTGTTTGACGGCGGCCGCCTGCGCCGCGGCCTGCGCACGCAGACCCTCCAACAACGGGCCGCCGAACGCGGCCAGGGTCTTGCCGCTGCCGGTGGGCGTGTGCAACAGCCCGGAGCCGCCGTCCAGGTAGTGCCGCCACAGCGCGCGCTGGAACGGCAGCGGTTGCCAGCCCTGCTGCGCGAACCAGGCGTACAGCGGCGCATCGGCCGGGCGCCGGCGCGCCGCGGTTGCGCTCATCGCGCCAGCGCCTGCAGCGTGGTCAAGCGGTCGGCCTCGGCGAACGGCTTGTCGTGGCGCCAGCGCAGGATGCGCGGGAAGCGCACGGCGATGCCGGACTTGTGCCGGCTGCTGCGATTCACCGCCTCGAAGCCGAGCTCGAACACCTGGTACGGCGTCACCGCGCGCACCGGGCCGAAGCGCTCGGTGGTGTGCGCGCGGATCCAGCGGTCCAGCGCCAGGATCTCGCTGTCGTCCAGGCCCGAGTAGGCCTTGGCCACCGGCACCAGTTGCTCGCCGTCCCACAGGCCGAAGGTGTAGTCGGTGTACAGCGTGCTGCGCCGGCCGTGGCCGGCCTGCGCGTACAGCAGCACCGCGTCGATGGTCAGCGGCGCCACCTTCCATTTCCACCAGTCGCCACGACGGCGGCCGGACTGGTAGGGCGATGTCGCACGCTTGAGCATCAAGCCTTCCACGCCGCGCGTGCGCGCATCCTCGCGCAGCGTTGCCGCCTGCTCCCACGTCGTAGCGTGCACCTGCGGCGACAGCGTGAGGCGCGGATCGGCGTGCGCCTCCAGCAAGGCCTGCAACTGCGCGCGGCGCTGCTGCAGCGGTTGCTCGCGCAGGTCGAGGCCGTCCAGTTCCAGCAGGTCGTAGGCGAGCACCCGCGCCGGCGTGTCGGCCAGGGTCTTTGCACCGGGCTTGCGGCGCTGGATGCGGGTCTGCAGCGCGGTGAACGGCAGCGGTGCGGGCTCGCCTTCGCGCCAGACCAGCAGCTCGCCATCGATCACCGCGTCGCGCGGCAACGTCGCCGCCGCCGCCTCGATCTCCGGGAAGCGCCCGTCCAGGCGTTCCTCGCCACGCGACCACAGCGCCACCTCGCCGTCGCGGCGGATCAGTTGCAGGCGGATGCCGTCCCATTTCCATTCCAGCAACCAGTCGTCGAGGGCGCCGAGCGTGGCGGCCTCGGCTTCCAGTGGCGAGGCGAGGAAGAACGGGTAGGGCTGCTGGCGGTCGCTGGGCAGCACTTCGTCGGACAGCAACTGTTCCAGTGCCTGCGGCGTCGGCGACCAGGCACCGAGCATGCGCTGGGCGATGCGCGCGATGTCGATTCCCGACATCGCCGCCAGCGCCTGCTGAACCAGCCGCTGCGACACGCCCACGCGCAGCGCGCCGGTCAGCAGCTTGTTGAACAGCAGGCGTTCGTCGAAGGCCAGGCTGCGCCAGCCCGCCACCACCGCGGCGCGGCGTGCGGCGTCGTCCTGTGCGGCCACCGGCAGCAGGCGCTCCTCGATCCAGTCGCGCAGCGGTGCCGGGTCCGGGGTTTCCGCCGGATCGTCGAGCAGCAGCGTGAGGGTTTCGGCCAGATCGCCGACGTGGTCGTAGCTGTCGTCCACCAGCCAGCCGGGCAGGCCGCTTTCCTGTGCGATCCACTCGCGCAGTTCGCGGGTGTTGGCGATGCGCCGCAGCTTGCCGCCGCTGAGCAGCCAGATCGCCCAGGCCGCGTCCGCCGGCGGCGCCTGCTCGAAATACGCCACCAGCGCGGCGCGCTTGTCCAGCGTCGCGGTGCTCTGGTCCAGTTGCCGGTACAGCGCGGCGAAGCGTTTCATTCCTCGCCACCGTAGTCGGTACGGAACGCCTCGGCGGCGACGCCGCGTTCGTTGAGCGCGCGGATGATCGCTTCGGTATTGCCGTGGGTCGCAATCACGCGCCGCGCGCCGGTCTCGTCGATGGTGCGCAGCAGGTCGGGCCAGTCGGCATGGTCGGAGACCACGAAGCCGCGGTCGTAGTTGCGCCGGCGGCGGTTGCCGCGCAGCCGCATCCAGCCCGAGGCGAAGCCGAGTTGCGCATGGCGGAAGCGGCGCAGCCACGGACTGCCAGCGGCCGAGGGTGGCGCCAGCACCAACTGCCCGGCGTAGTCGGCGCGCTTGTCCAGTTCGGACACGGTGCGCGTGTCCAGCATCGCCACGCCGGCCTCGCGGTACACCGCCACGCCGGCCGCCACCGCGCCGTGCAGCAGCGCCGGCTGGTCGTCCCACGGCTGCAGTTCGGCGAGCACGCGCTGCGCCTTGCCCAATGCGTAGCAGAACAGCACCGCGGCCTCGCCGCGCGCGCCGCACTCGCGGCGCCAGGCGACGATCTCGCGCGCCACCGCGCTGGTGTCCGGCCAGCGGTACACCGGCAGGGCGAAGGTGGCCTCGGTGATGAAGGTGTCGCAGCGCACCACCTCGAACGGCGCGCAGGTCGGATCGGGCTGGCGCTTGTAGTCGCCCGAGGCGACCCAGACCTCGCCATCCACTTCGATGCGTACCTGCGCTGAGCCGAGCACGTGGCCGGCCGGATGCAGCGAGACCTGCGCGTGGCCGAGCGTGAAGCGGGTGCCGTAATCGTAGGCGCGATAGGCCTGCTCGCCCAGCCGCCAGCGCAGGATCGGCAGGCCGGCGGCGGCGCAGTGGTATTCGCCCATGCCCGAGCGCGCGTGGTCGCCGTGGCCGTGGGTGATGACCGCGCGCGGCACCGGCCGCCAGGGATCGATATGGAAATCGCCGGCGGGGCAGTACAGCCCTTCCGGGCGCAGCACCACCAGGTCCTGGGAAGCGGCATTCGGCATGGGCGCCACTGTGTCCAAGCCGGTGTGCAGGAGATGAGAATCCGCCCCGCGCGTTCGCGGCGACGCGACGGATCGGCCACAATGCGTGCAGCGCTTCTGGGAGGGAGATGCATGCACACGGACCTGCCGGCGTTCGCCACGCATACGGTCGACAATCAGCCGCCGCCGTTCGAACCGCGCGATCTTTGGGCCGACGACGTGGCGCTGCGTGAGGCCTGCGCACGCGAGGGCGCGGACGGCTTCGCGGCGACGCTGGCGCAGTACGGCGTGCTGGCCGGCGATGCGCTGTATCGGCTCGGTTTCGACGCCAACCGCGACCGTCCGCGGCTGCGCACGCACGATCGCTACGGCCACCGCATCGACACGGTCGAGTTTCACCCGGCCTATCACCAGTTGCTGGACGCGGCCAAGCGCCATGGCGTGGCCGGGCTGTCCTGGCACAGCCCGCAGCCGGGCGCGCATGTGGCGCGCGCGGCGCTGAGCTACCTGCACCACCAGGCCGAAGCCGGCACCAGTTGCCCGCTGACCATGACCCATGCTGCGGTCGCGGTGTTGCGCCAGGACCCGGCCTTGCGTGAGTGGGCCGACAAGGCCGCCGCACCGCACTACGACCTGCGCGATGTGCCGATCGCCGACAAGGCCGGCATCACCCTGGGCATGGGCATGACCGAGAAGCAGGGCGGCTCGGACGTGCGCCGCAACGCCACCGTCGCCACGCCGCTGGACGGCGCCGGCGCGTACAGTCTGGTCGGGCACAAGTGGTTCTTCTCCGCACCGATGTCCGACGGCTTCCTGGTGCTGGCGCAGGCGCCGGGCGGCCTGACCTGCTTCCTGCTGCCACGGCGCCTGCCCGATGGGCAGCTCAACGCACTGCGGCTGATGCGGCTGAAGGACAAGCTGGGCGACTGGTCCAACGCGTCCAGCGAAGTGGAGTTCGCCGGTGCCTGGGCACAGCGCGTCGGCGAGGAAGGGCGTGGGGTGGCGCGGATCATCGGCATGGTGATGCTGACCCGGCTGGACTGCATGCTCGCCGCCGCTGCGCAGATGCGCATGGCGCTCGCCCAGGCGCTGCACCACACTCGGCATCGCATCGCGTTCGGCAAGCGCCTGGTCGAGCAGCCGCTGATGCGCAACGTGCTGGCCGATCTGGCCCTGGAATCGGAAGCCGCCACCGCGTTCGCGCTGCGGGTGGCGCGCGCGGTGGATGCGGCCGACGCCGATGCGTCGGAAGCGGCGTTCGCGCGCATCGCCACCGCGCTGGGCAAGTACTGGCTGTGCAAGCGCGCGCCGGCCTTCGTCAACGAGGCGCAGGAATGCCTGGGCGGTGCCGGCTACGTCGAGGAGTCGATCCTGCCGCGGCTGTACCGGCAGGCGCCGTTGAATTCGATCTGGGAGGGCAGCGGCAACATCCAGTGCCTGGACGTGCTGCGTGCGCTGGCGCGCGAGCCGGCCAGCGCAGCCACGGTGCTGGCGGAGCTGCAGACGGCGGGCGGCGCCGACCCGGCCTATGACGCGGCGCTGGACGCACTGCGCGGCTCGCTGTCCGGCAACGCCGAAGTGGACGAGTACAGCGCACGGCGCCTGGCCGAACGCATCGCGCTGGCCTTGCAGGCCGCGCTCCTGCTGCGCAGCGGCAGCCCGGCCGCCTCGATGTTCGTACGCAGTCGCCTGGCCGGCGCGCATGGCCTGGCGTTCGGCACGCTGCAGGAGGGTGTGCCGGTCGAGGAACTGCTGATGCGTGCGTTGCCGTAGGCGTGTGGCGTGGCGACGCACCGCGCCGTTGCCAAGTGGGAAATGAATGGGCCGGCACTTCCTTCTCCCTCCGGGAGAAGGTGCCCCGAAGGGGCGGATGAGGGTGCGACAGCCAGCGTAGCCAGGCAGCAAGTGCAGCGATCACCGGCGTCGCGCGACCGTACCCTCACCCCAACCCCTCTCCCGACGGGAGAGGGGCTCAGCTTCTGCAATGCCATGAGCTGCGGTATGAAGGCCAGCGCGCCCTCGACATGTAGAAAAGCGGGCCGGCACTTCCTTCTCCCTCCGGGAGAAGGTGCCCCGAAGGGGCGGATGAGGGTACGGCTGCCAGCCTAGTCAGGCAGCAAGTGCAGCGATCACCGGCGTCGCGCGACCGTACCCTCACCCCAACCCCTCTCCCGACGGGAGAGGGGCTCAGCTTCCGCGATGCCATGAGCTGCGGTATGGAGGCCAGCGCGCCCTCGGCATGTGGAAAAGTGGGCCGGCACTTCCTTCTCCCTTCGGGAGAAGGTGCCCCGAAGGGGCGGATGAGGGGACGGCTGACCAGCCTATCGAGGCCATA
>NZ_NQYT01000023.1:0-32672 GCF_009192935.1 Xanthomonas sp. LMG 12461 | reverse complement strand
GCATGACAGTTGACTCCTACGTTGGTTGGGCGGAACAGTGCAGAAAAAAAGCTGTTACGTGGCTCGTGCTACCGGTAGATGTAGATCGACTGCAGTTTGCTGCCCCAGCCTTTGCAACCGATACTCGTCGGCACCTCCAAACGCACCTTCTTGCCGGTGGTGAGCGCCGTCATCGCCGCGGCGTACACCTCCTTGCCGTTGGGCTGCGAGGTATCGATGGTGAACGTGAGCGTGCCGCATAAGGCGTCCGAATCCACCTCGATGTAGACCATCGAGTCGCCGATATAGGGCCGGAGCGAAACGACGCTCACCAGATCGCTCGTAGGCTCCGCCTGCGCCAGCGCGGCAGCGCCCAAAAAAAGTAGCACCACCGACCAGGGTGCGCGCGTTTGTTTCATGTCTTCCCCCTTTGTTAGACATCCACTTCAGTCGATGCGCGACACACGCAGAAGCGCAGTCGAGCCTGACCACTTGCCACATCCGGTAGTGTGCGCTTTCCGACCTCAGCGCGAACCGGGCATCGCTTTCGCGCGTCGAACGCCAAACTGCAGCGCTTTCCCCGCACGCATGCGCTGCGACGCCTGGCGGCGTTTCTCCCCCGATCGGCCGCATTGTGATGAGACCACGTGACTTGCGTCAACGAACGTCGATGCTTTCACCGAGATGATCGACGCAGCGGTACAGACCATGTGCACTCACCGATCCGCTATCCCACTGCTTACCTACTCGCATCCACCCGCCACGGCGCCGCATCCCATCCGAACAACCCGAACGCCCGCACGAATTCCGCATCCAGCGGCGCCGTCACCGCGATCCGATGGCCGTCCGGGTGCGGAAACGCCAGGCGCTCGGCGTGCAGCAGCATGCGGTGCACGCCCTGCATGCGGAAGATGCGGTTGTGGCGGCCATCGCCATGGCTGGTGTCGCCGATCAGGTGATGCGAGAGGTGCTTGAGGTGGCGGCGGATCTGCCGGAAGCGCCCGGTCACCGGGCTGCAGCGCAGCAGCGCATAGCGCGAGGTGGCGAACTCGCCCGACGGCACCTGCAGTTCGCCGCAGGCCAGGCGCGCGAAGCGGGTCTGCGCCGGTTTCTTCAGCGGCTTGCCGGGGCCGCCGTCGAGGTCGTGGTCGACCTCGAAGCGATCTTCGGCCGGCCAGCCGCGGCAGATCGCCAGGTAATCCTTGTCCACTTCGCCCCCCATCAGCGCCTTGCCCAGCACGCTGGCGGTGTCGCGGTCGAAGGCCAGCAGCAGGCAGCCGCTGGTGGCACGGTCGAGCCGGTGCACCAGGAAGATCGGCCGACCCAGCTGTGCGCGCAGACGGTCGGCGAGGAAATCGTCCTCGCCGCGGGCGAGCTTGCTGTCGTGGACCATCAGCCGGGCGGGCTTGTCGACCACGGCGAGCAGCGGGTCTTGATAGAGGATCTGCAGGGAATCGGCGTCGGTGTTCACTGCCGGATTATCCGCGCCGTGCCGCGGCGCGACAATGCGCATTGCAGGAACGAGGCGCGCATGCAGGTGGCGCGGAGCGGCAGCGTCCTCAGCACTGAGCCCATGACCTCGCTCACGACAACGGCACCCATGGCACCGATGACGACGTGGCGGCAACTCGCGCCGACGGTTGCTTGACCCGACGACGCACGTCGCAGGCAGGCACGCCGCCGCGCTGCGCCTACGCGTTCTTGACCGCCAGCAGTTCGCCGTTGCCGACCGGCAGCGTGGTGCAGGTGAACGCGGCATCGGCATCCAGCAGCGCGGCGAACGGCGCCATCTCCGTCGCGTGCGACAGCGCGTTGTCCACGACCAGCAGACCGCCCGGCCGCAACACGCGACGCAACTGCGGCCACCAGTCGCAATACAGGGTGCGCTCGGCATCCAGGAACACCAGGTCGAACGCGGCCGACGCCGCGTCCGCCAACCAGACGCCGGCATCCGTGAGGACCAGATCGATACAGCCTTGCACGCCGGCACTGGCGAAGTTGCGCTGCGCCAGCGCGATCTTGTGCGCGGCGTATTCCAGCGTGGTCACGCCGCCGCCCAGCGCCGCCGTGGCCTCGGCCAGCCACAGGGTGGAATAGCCGTTGGACGTGCCGATCTCCAGCACCCGCCGCGCACCCATGGCGCGCACCAGCACCGCCAGCAGTTCGCTGGTCTCCGGGGTGATATTGAGCAGGCGCTGCGCGCGCTCGGACTGGCCTGCGTCGTGGCGCGGACCTTCCGCACCGAGTTCGGCGCGCACCGCGTGCAGCCGCGCGCGATCCAGCGCCGCCACGCTCAGCGCCGCCACCACGCCGTCAGCAAGGCCGCGGTGCCGGCACCGCCGCTGATCCAGGCCCACAGCGACACCCCACCCAGCTGCGGCCCGCCCGCGTCGAGCGCGTACAGCAGCGTGGCCACGGTGAGCAGGCCGACGCCGGCGATCGCCGCCACCACCCGCCGCTGCATGCGCCGCACCAGCAGGTTGAGTTCGAACAGGTCGCGCGAGCGCATCGACAGCTCGTGCCGGCCCTCGACCTGCTGGCGCAGCCAGCCGTGGATCAGCCGCGGCATGTCCGGCGCGTGGGTCATGATCTCCGGCAGGCGCTTGCGCAGTTCGTGCAGCGCGCGCTGCGGGCTGTAGCGCTCGATGAGGATGCGTTCGAGCACCGGCCGCGCCACCGCCCAGATGTCCAGTTCGGGATCGAGCTGGCGGCCGACGCCTTCGATGTTGAGCAGGGTCTTCTGCAGCAGGATCAGCTGCGGCTGCAGGGTCAGCTGGTAGCGCTGGGCCACGCGGAACAGCTTGATCAGTACCTCGGCCAGCGAGATCTGCGACAGCGGCCGGATGAAGTACGGCTCGCACACCGAGCGCGCCGCCGCCTCCAGCTCGTCGATGCGCACGTTGGCCGGCATCCAGCCGGCCTCCACGTGCAGCTCGGCCATGCGCCGGTAATCCTTGTTGAAGATGGCCATGAAGTTCTCGGCCAGGTAGTACTGATCTTCCTGCGAGAGCTGGCCCATGATGCCGAAGTCCAGCGCGATGAAGCGCGGGTTGTCGCGGCGCGCCGGGTCGCTGTCGACCCAGATGTTGCCGGCGTGCGCATCGGCATGGAAGAAGTTGTCGCGGAACACCTGGGTGTAGAACACCCGCACGCCCTTGGCCGCCAGCGCGCGGCGGTCGATGCCGGCGGCGTCCAGCGAGGCGATGTCGTCGGAGGGGATGCCGCGCACCCGCTCCAGGGTCAGTGCGCGCTCGGCGGTGTGGGTCCAGATCACCTCCGGCACGTAGAGGTCGTCCGAGTGCAGCCAGAAACGGCGCAGCACGCTGGCGTTGGCGCCCTCGCGCTGCAGGTCCAGCTCCGCGGCGAGGGTGGTCTCGATCTCGGCCACCACCTCGCGCGGGCGGATCTTGTCGGCGCGCGGATGGGTGCGCTCGACCAGTGCGGCGGCCGATTTCAGCAAGGCGATGTCGGCGTCGATCTGCCGCTCGATGTCCGGGCGCAGCACCTTGACCACCACTTCGCGGCCATCGTGCAGCGTCGCCGCGTGCACCTGCGCGATCGAGGCCGAGGCCAGCGGCTCGGTATCGAAGGTCGCGAACGCCACCGCGATCGGCCGCCCCAACGCCTGCTCGACGATGCGCCGCGCCGCCTCGCCGTCGAACGGGCGCACCCGGTCCTGCAGCAGGGTCAGTTCCTCGGCCACGTCCGGCGGCATCAGGTCGCGGCGGGTGGAGAGGATCTGCCCGAACTTGACGAAGATCGGCCCCAGGTCCTGCAGCGCCAGGCGCAGCCGGGCGCCGCGCGACTGCGCGGCGATGTCGGGGCTGGCGCGCGGCACGAACGGCTTGGCCAGGCGCAACCAACGCTCGGCCGGGGTGCCGTCGAGCAGGTCGTCCAGGCGATAGCGCAGGATCACCCGGCCGATGCGGCTGGCGCGGAACATCGCCTTCATGCGTCGCGCTCCGGCTGCAGCCGCGCCGCGCGCGCGGCCAGGCGTTCGATGTCGTCGCGCAGCACGTCGACGTCGTCGTAGAAAGCCTCCAGCTCGGCGCGCGCGACCACGTCGCGCGACTCCTCGGTCACGTACTCGGCCGCGCTCTGCGCCAGGTCCTGCGCACTGCGCCGGGCCTGCTGCAGGGCCGAGCGCGCGGTGTTGGCCACCTGCACGCCGAGCACCTCGCCGAACACCTGCACGAACGGCCGCTGCCAGTCCGGATCGAAGCGCGTCGCCAACTGCTGCAGACGCCGCGCCAGTTCGGCATCGCCGGAGACCCGCACCCGCCCGCCGGGGCCGCCGGGGCGCCGCGCCTGCGCCAGGAACGGCAACTGCGCGAGCAGGCCGCCGAGGGTGCTGCGCACCGCCAGCTCCGGCTCCTGCGCCGGATCCACCGGGCCGACCCGCAGGTGCGTACCGTCGACACGGATCTGCAGCGCCAGCGCCGGCGCCTCCAGGGTCAGCGCCACGCGCTGGCCGTCGAGGTCGCGCAGGGCCTCGCCGGTTTCCGGGTCCAGCGCCAGCGCGCGATTGAGCGCCGCTTCCAGCGCGCGGCCGGCCAGGGGCTTGAGAGCATCGAGGGGGGATCCAGACATCCCCGCATTCTAGCGGCAGACACGTCGCCAGGCCGTGCGCAGGGCGAGACAGATGTCCCGCCCATGCCATCGCCAACCGCTACTGCGCCTGCGCGCCGCCCAGGTGCTTGCTCAGGAACGCCAGCAACTGCGTGTAATAGGCGCGCCGGTGCGGCTCGGTATAAAAGCCGTGGCCCTCGTTGGGGAAATACAACGACTCCACCGGCACCCCGGCCTTCTTCAACGCCTTTTCCATGCGCTCGGTGTGTTCGATCGGCGCACGCTCGTCCTTGCCGCCGGCCGCCAGGAACACCGGCACGCGGATGCGCGCAGCCAGATTGACCGGCGAACGCGCCGCCAGGCTGTCGCGTTCGCCCAGCCAGTCGCCGGCCCAGGCCTTGGTCCAGCGCGCATATCTGGCCTGGTCGCGGTACATGGTTTCCAGATCGTAGACGCCGACATAGCCGGCCGCGCAGCGGTACAGGTCCGGCTCCTTGGCCGCGCCCATCAGCGCGGCATAGGCGCCGTAGCTGGCGCCGTAGATGCAGATGCGTGCGGCGTCGGCGATACCCTGGTCGATCGCCCAGCGGGTGGCGTCGGTGAGATCGTCCTGCATGCGCCCGCCCCACTCCCGCGCACCGGCCTGGGTATAGGCGCGCCCGTAGTTGCCCGAGCCACGGTAGTTGACCCGCAACACCGCGTAGCCGGCCGCGGCCAGCACCTGCGCATCATCGTCGAATTCCCAGCCATCGAAGAGGCCGAACGGCCCGCCATGCGGCAACAGCACCATCGGCAGCGGCTTACCGGCTTCGGCATTCAGCGGCAGGGTGAGATAGCCGTGCAGCGCCATGCCATCGCGCGCATTGAAGCCGATCTCGCGGCTGCGCGGCACTTTGTCGGGCGCGAACCATTCGCGTCGGCTGAACACGTGACTGGCGTGCTTGCTGGTGGTGTCGTACAGGTAGTAATCGCCGTTGTTGCGGTCGCTCCACACATACACCATGGCGAGCCGCCGATCGGCGGTGGCCGACGTGATGAACACCGCGTCGCCATTGAAGGCCTTTTCCAGCGAGTGATACAGCCGCGCTGTCGGTGCGTTGTCGTCGAAAAACACGTTGCGCACACGGTCGCTCATGAACGACACGCCGATCGGGGTCTTGCCGTCCAGATCGCGCAGGACCCGGTACGGGTCAACCTTGTCGTCGCGGATCAGCGTCGTGGTGCGGTCGTTGCGCGGATCCCAGGACACCACCGTGTCAGGACCGTTGGCCTGTTCCACCTGCAGATAGGCGATGCCGTCGTCGGCCGAGAATCCCAGCGGGAAGCTGCGATGGCCAGTGCGCGCTTCGTCGTTCACCAACTGCCACGGGCTGGCGTCGTCGCTGCGGTAAAACAGCTTGCTGTTGTTGGCGGCATCGGCGCCCTGCGCAAAGCGCACGCGTCTGGCGTGATCGGTGACGAAATCTGCGCGCGGCACCGGCACGCTGGCCACCGCCGTGCGACGACGGTTGTAGATGTCCAGCTTTTCGACCCGGACCTTTGGATCGCTGCTCTGCTCCACTACGGAGACCAGCACCGAGCGCGGATCGCTCGACAGCGTGTCCAGCATGAACACCGACGGGTCCAGGCTCGATTTGAAGGTCGCGCCATTGACGTTCTCGTTGATGCCATAAGGGCTGGCGAGCAGGCGCGGATTCTTGCCGTCGGCATTCACGGCATGCAACTGGCCGATGGCCGTCGGCTGGTCGCGCGCACCGTAGCGCTCGGCCATCGATACCACGATGCGTTCGTCGTTGGCCCACCAGAAGTCGTCCACCACGGAGTCTGCGGGCCCCATGATCTTGGCCGAGATCTCCTTGTCGCTACGGCGCACCACCGCCAGCACGGTACGGTCATCCAACGGCGCGGTGACAGCGTAATACGCACCGGTCGGCGAGATCTTCACCCGGTCGAACTGATCGTGCTGAAGATACGGCGTCAGATCCAACGCCGGCGATTGCGCGTACGCGCCCGTACTGCAGGCAAGCGCGAGGCCTGCCCAAACGATCCACTGTCGCATTGTCCACCCCTGTCCCCTGAGTGGCCTATGCTGACAAGGGCGACGGGCGCCGTCCAGCTCCGGCTTGCGCCTGGCTGGGCGACCGGGGCGAAGCGACGGCTGCGCGGGGCCCGGTCGCCATGCCCTGCCCCAGAAACGACTTGCCCGCGACGCAGGGCGCCGCGGGCAAGTATCGACGTTGGATTGTCGCTGCGGACTACACCTTGCCGCGGCGGAACATCGAGATCACCGCCAGGATCAGGAACACCACGAACAGGATCCAGGCGATGTTGGTCGCCGCGCCGGCGATGCCGCTGAAACCGAGCACGGCGGCGATGATGGCGATCACGAAGAAGATGATGGCGTAATGCAGCATGGCAATGTCCAGAGAGTTGTCGTGCCGAATCGGCGCGGCATCATCTTCGGAAACGCGTGGTCGTCAGCGGGTGACGGACGTGTCGTGGCGCCATGACGACGCCAGCCGCTGCAGTCCCTGCTCGATGCTTACCTGCGGCACGTAGCCGAAGTCGCGCCGCGCCGGCTCCATGCTGTACCAGTGGGGGGTGCACAGCTGCTCGGCCAGGAACCGCGTCAGCGGCGGCTCGCCGCGCAGGCGCAGCAGCGGCCACAGGGTCTCGCAGGCGGCACCGATGCGGTAGGCGGCCTTGAACGAAAGCGTCCTGGTCACCGTCGGCGCGCCGACCGCGGCGAGCAGCTTGTTGAGCAGCACGCGCATCGGCAACGGCTCGCCGTTGGAGATGAAGTAGGCCTTGCCGGCGCAGGGCGCGCCCACCGCCAGGTGCTCGAAGGCATCGAAGTGCGCCTGTGCGGCGTTGTCGATGTAGGTGGAATCGACCTTGTTGTCGCCGCTGCCGACCAGACGCACGCGCCCGGCCTGCGCCCGCGCGACCAGCTTGGGCAGGATCTGGTTGTCGCCCGGCCCCCAGATCAGCCGCGGGCGCAGCGCCACCACCGCCAGCTGCGCGTCGTTGGCGGCGAGCACCATGCGCTCAGCGATCGCCTTGGTCGCCGCGTACGGCGCCTGGAAATCCTCGCCGTAGGGCACCTGGTCCGCGCCCAGGCCTTCGACTGGATGGGTGGCGCGGTGGGTCACGCTCGGTGTGGAGGTGTAGACCAAACGCGACACGCCGTGCAGGCGGCAGGCCGCCAGCACGTTCTCGGTGCCGACCACGTTGGGCTGGTAGTAGCTGTCGTAGCTGCCCCAGGCCCCGGCCTTGGCGGCGTTGTGGAACACCGCATCGGCGCCGGCCAGCGCATGCTGCAGCGCCTGCGCATCGACCAGATCGCCCCGCACCTGGGCCACGCCCAAGGCCTGCAGTTCCGGGTAGTGGCCGCGGTTGTAGCTGACCACCTGGTGCCCGCGCGCCACCAGCCCGCGGCACAGCGCCTGGCCCAGGAATCCACCGCCACCGGTCACCACGATCTTCATCGCCACACTCCATGATCAGGGTGGCCATTCTGGGGCCGGCCATGCGCCGCGCCAACGGTGTCCTGCTGCGCAGCCGCGCCGGTGCACATGCTGCGCGCGCTCATTTGCGCTGTTCCGCGGCCCACAGCGCCAGCTTCTCGCGGCCGATCTTGGCGTTGTGGCGGATGTCCACCGGAAAGCCCGGGTGGCTCAGGAAATCGACGATGCCGGCCGTGTGCGCATGCGCGGCGGCGGTATCGCGCAGTCGCTGCTGCAGCGCCTGCAGTTCAGGGCCGCTCGAGAGCATCGCGCCCACTTCCAGCTCGTAGCACAGCACCGGGCGCTGCTGCCCCGGCGCGCCGATGCCGACCAGGGCGGTGCGGCCGATGCCCGGCAGCGCGTTGAAGATCGGCTCCACCTGTTCGGTGTACAGCGGCCCCTGCGCGGTTTCCACGCGCTGGGTCTTGCGCCCGCAGAACCACAGCCGGCCCTGCGCGTCGAAATAGCCGACATCGCCCATGCGGTGCACGACGCGCTCGCTGCCGTCGTCCAGGCGTTCGCGGATCTTGGCCAGGCGCGTGGCCGCATCGCGGTTGAAATAGGTGTCGGTGGCGGTCGGGCCGGCCACGGTGATCTCGCCGACCGTGCCGGTGGGGACTTCGCGCACGCCGCTCCACTCCGGAATCGCGGCGTCGTCGATGGCGATGATGCGCACCTGGTTGGGCGGCACCACCGTGCCGACGCAGGTGCCGGCACCGCGCTCGGTCGCCGCGCGCGTGTCCTGCAGCTCGCGGCCCTCGATCACCGCCACCGGCAGGCACTCGGTGGCGCCGTAGGGCGTCCAGAACTGGCCGTCCTCCGGCAGCAGGCTGCGGATCCGCGCCACCACGTCCGGCGGCACCGGCGCGCCGGCCGAGGTGGCGCAGCGCACGTTGGTCAACGGCTTGCCGTAGTCGGCCAGCACCCGCATCAGGGCCGGCGAGCCGAACAGCTGGGTCACGCCGAAGCGCTGCATCGCATCGTGCAGCTTGCGCGGATCGACCTTGGCTGGGCGCGTCGGGTCCATGTCCGGGATCACCGAGGTCAATCCCAGCGCCGGGTCGAACAGCGCGAACGGCGGGAAAGTGGGCAGATCGATCCCGCCAGGCTGCATGTCGAAGGCATTGCGCATCAGCTCGATCTGGCCGACGAAATGCCGGTGCCGGTAGACCACGCCCTTGGGCACGCCGGTGGAGCCGCTGGTGAACAGGATCGCGGCGACGTCGTCCGCGGCCGTGTCGGCCAGCTGGCTGCCGGCGCCCTGGCCGGCGCGCTCGATCCGCGCCAGCGTGGTGCCGCCCCAGGCCCAGCGCCGGCCGACGGTGACGATCCGCTTTGCCGAGCGCGCCCAGCCGAGCAGACGCCGCGCCAGCTGCGCCAGCGGAATGCCGATGAAGGCCTCCGGCTGCGCCTCGTCCAGGCACTGCTTGAGCGCGCGCCGGTCGATGCCCGGATCGACCAGCACCGGCACCGCGCCGGCCTTGAACAGCGCGAACATGAGCAGGAAGAACTCCGGCGACGGCCGCACCATCACCACCGTGCGGGTGCCGCGGCCGATGCCGTAGGCGCCCAGGCCGGCGGCGATGGCATCGCTGCGCGCGTCCAGCTGCGCATAGCTCAGGGTCACGTCGTAGGCCGCCATGCCGCCGGGGCCGGGCCGGCCGGGGCAGCGCATGGCGATCTGGTCCGGGCGCTCGCGCGCCAGCCGCGGCAGCGTCGCCGCGATGTTGCAGGTCGTGGTCATACGCCGATTATCGCCGATGCGCCCGGCCGCAGCCGACACCCCGGCCGCGGCCGCCGCGGCTGAATGCCGGAGTGCTTGCAGCGCGCCCCGGTTCGGTCAGAATGCCGCGCCCCCCACGCTGTTCGCCGCGCAAGGCCCGGCCGCCATGTCCCATCCCTGCCTCACCTGCGGCGCCTGCTGCGCCTACTTCCGCGTCAGTTTCCACTGGAGCGAAGCCGATCCCGCGCTGGGCGGCAGGGTCCCGTTCGAGCTGACCGAACCGCTGCGCACCCATGAGCGGGTGATGCGTGGCACCTCGCAGGCGCAGCCGCGCTGCATCGCCCTGGACGCGGACATCGGCCGCTACAGTCGCTGCAGCATCCACGAGCGGCGGCCGTCGGTGTGCGCCGCGGTGCCGGCCTCGCTGGAGTTCGGCGAACGCAGCGCGCAGTGCGACAAGTCGCGGCTGGCGCACGGCCTGCCGCTGCTGACCCTGGCCGACTGGGACGGCGTAGTCGAACGCAATCTACCGGACGCCTGAGCGGCGGCGCCGCCAGCATGGCAGGGAGGCCGTAGCAGCGGCCCTTGCCGCCGTGGGATCAGCCGCGCCCCGCGTTCCCGGCAACGCCCGGTCGCGGCTGTAGCCGCTCCTACGCGAACCCGTGCAAACGTCCATCCTGGCGGCATCCGAAGCACGGCGAACGCGCACCGCATCGGCTCAGCGGTGCTTCCACGCCGTCGGCACCGGATTGGTCACGGTGTTCTTTTCCAGGGTGTAGGTACCGTTCTGCTGGGCGATGGCCTCGCCGGTGTCGACGATCGCGTTCTGGATGAAGACGTTCCTGTCCTCGCCACGAATGAAGGTCAGCTGGTGGAAGGCGGTCTTGTTGCCCCAGTCCTCGGACGGCAGCGAGATGAAGCGAATCGTGTAGGTCTGGTCGTCGAAGCTGCCCTGCAGCACGTACACGCCGTAGTGGTTCTCGCCCTGCGAGATGATCTTGTACATGCCGTTGCTGTAGTAGTAGATCTCCGCATCGGGAAACGGCTTCTTGTCGTACAGCTTGCGGTAGTGCAGCACCTGCTTCCAGGTGGGCTGGCCGAATCCGACCGTCAGCGTCTTGCCGTCCGCGGACGTGGTCAGGTCTTCCGCATGCGCACCAGGCACGCTCATCGCCGTCAACAGCATCGCCATCGCCATCGCTTTCACTCTCTGTCTCCTGTCCGATTGCGTGCAGCGTCCGCTTCCGCGCGACGCGCACGTCGGCGGCGACTGTACCCAGCCCAAAATGTTGCAGTACGGCAATCGGTAGCAGTTTGCGCGTGCCCGTGTAGACGATCCACGCCGCAACGCCGGCGGCAATCTCCCTTCCTGCATGTGCGGCGCGCCACAGGAAGACGCCGGATCTGGCCGGCGTGCGTGCTCAGGACAACGGATGCGCGTCCAGAAACCGGCGGATCGCCGGCACCAGCACCTCGTGCTTGTCTTCCAGCACGTAGTGGTTGGCATCCTCGAAGGCCATCACCTCGGCCTGCGGCAACGCGCGGCGGAAGCCTTCCAGGAAATGATGGTCGAAGCAGATGTCGCGCAGGCCCCAGCCGATGAAGGCGGGGCGGTCGGCGAACGACGGCAGCGCCTGCTCCGCCCGCGCCAGCAGCGACCAGGCCTTGTCGTCCGGCGACAGCGGAATGTCCTGCATGAAGCGGATCGTGGAAATGCGGTTGGCCCAATTGTCGTACGGCGCCACGTAGGCGCGACGCACATCGGCAGGCATGCGTCGCGACACGCCCAGCCACGACGCGCCCGAAGAGAACGCATTGAACGTGCGGATGAACCACTCGCCCGGGCGCCAGTGCCGGCCCATCGCGATCTGCCACGGCATCGGCTTGGCCGCCGGCAGCGGGAACGCCGCGGTATTGGTGATGACCAGGCGCCGCACCTGCGCATGGTGCGACAGCGCCCAGCCGAAACCGATCATGCCGCCCCAGTCGTGCACCGCCAGCGTCACCGGCCCGTCGATGCGCAGATGCCGCAGCAGCGCGTCCAGGTCGTCCACGCGCGACTGCAGGGTGTACTCGTAGCCCGGCTGCGCGCCCGGCGCATCGTCCGGCTTGTCCGACAGGCCCATGCCGATGTGGTCGGGCACGATGCAGCGGTAGCGGTCCGACAGCCCGCTCACCAGCGTGCGCCACAGATAGCTCCACGACGGATTGCCGTGCAGCATCACCACCACCTCGCCGTCGCGCGGGCCTTCGTCGAGATAGGACATATGCAGCCCCGGGCGGACCTGGAAGCGCTGTGGGGTGAAGGGATAACCGGGGTAGTTCATGCGGGGCGCTTCTCGGATGGAGACAGTGGAATGTTGCATCGCTCGCGACGCTGCACCGATGGCGAAAGCGCCGTGACGTTTCAGGCGGAGGCCGTTGTCTCGGCGCCGCGCCCGAGCAACTCGAACAGAGGGAGATTCACATAGTAGTTGTTGCGGCCGACCCGGCGCTTCTCCAGTACTCCGTCCTGCGCAAGGAGATCGAGATACTTGGTGGCGGTCAGACGCGAGACGCTCAGATCGCGTTGCACGAACTCCACCCGCGTGTACGGATGGTTGAACAGGTTGTTGATCAGGTCCTGACTGTAGAAACGGTAGGTCTCGCGCACGCGCTGTTTGGTCTCCTGCAACAACGCCTTGATCGCGACGATGGTGGCGACAGTTTCGGCCGCGGTGATGGCGACGGCATCGAGCATGTACAGCACCCAGTCTTCCCAGGCATCGTCTTCGCGCACCGCCTGCAACAGCCGGTAATACTCGGGCTTGGTCCGGACGATGTGCCGGCTGAGGTACAGCACTGGAATATCGAGCAGGCGCTCCTTGACCAGGTACAGCACGTTGAGGATGCGCCCGGTACGGCCATTGCCGTCGTAGAACGGATGGATACTTTCGAACTGGTGATGGATCAGCGCCATCTTCACCAGCGGATCTGCCGTGAATGGCGGTGCATCGTGAATGAAGCGCTCCAGTTCGCCCATGAGGCGGACGACATCGTCAGCGCCTTGCGGCGGTTCGTAGACCACGCGCCCCAGCCCGTCACGCAATGCCGTCCCAGGCAGTTTGCGGAAACCTGCACGATTGCATTCGAGCTGTTCTTGGATGTCGACGATCGTGTTGAGGGTCAGCAACCCCGATGTCCGCACCTGCTCGAATCCCGCACGCAGCGCCTGCCGATAACGCAGCACTTCCTTGATCGCGGTGCCGGTCGCATCGGCCGGATCGTCTTCGCGATACAGGTCATCCTGGGTGGTGACGATGTTTTCGATCGCCGAACTGTCCCGGGCTTCCTGCAGGGTCAGCGTATTGATCAGGATGTTCTGGTTCGGGATGCTGGCGGCGACACCTTTCAGTTCCGCCAGACTGCGGCTGGCGATCGTGAGTCGCTTCAGGATCGCCGTGGTGTCGAAGCGGGCCGGATCCAGCTGCTGTAAGGCAGAGAGGGGCATCGAGGCCGCCACGTGCAAAGAAAAGCGGAGTTTAGATGCATTTCTGCATGGACATGCATAATTTCAGAAGGAAATTATGCATGTTTGCAACAGGGTGCACCGCAGTGCATGCCTCGCTTACCAAACCACCTCGGCCATCGAGCAGTTCAAGCCCGAGCCGATGCCCATCAGCGCGATCCGGTCGCCCTTCTTCAGGCGGCCCAGCTCACGCAGCTTGCTCAGCACGATCGGCACGCTGGCCGGGCCGATGTTGCCGTATTCGCCGAAGATGGTCATGACCTTCTTCTGGTCGATCCCGAAGCTCTTCATGAAGGCCTTGGTGTGCGGGAGGCTGACCTGGTGGATGACGAACTGGTCCAGTTCGTCCACCGCCCACCCCAGCGCCTGCCGCGCGGCGGCGAAGGTCTTCTGGCCCAGCTTGAGGCCTTCGATCAGCAGCATGCGGGTGTCGGTGACCATGCGGTCCATGTTGCCCCGGCACAGGGTGTTCCACTGCGTGGCCGAGCGGGTCACGCCACCGCGGTAGCGCGGCGCATCCGGTGCCAGGTCGGTACGCGCCATCACCATCGCCACCGCACCGCAACCCAGGGTCAGGGTCGCCATTTCGTCGCGGAAGGCGTCGGCGGTCAGGTCCTGCGAGGCCATCCGCTCCAGGGTCTTCTCGTACACCAGATTGGCGGTCTCGCCATCGACCACCATCGCATAGTCGATATCGCCACGCTCGATCATGCGCGCCGCGATGTCCATGCCGTTGATGAAGGCCAGGCAGGCGTTGGCGACGTCGAAGGTCATGCACTGCTCGCTCACGCCCAGATTGCCGGCGACGATGCTGGCGGTGGACGGCTCCAGGTAATCGCGACTCACCGACGTGTTGACCAGCAGCCCGACCTGCCCCGCCTCGATGCCCGCATCGCCCATCGCCTTGCGCGCCGCCAGCGTCGCCACGTCGGACGCCTGCAGGTCCTGGTCCCACATGCGCCGCGCGTGGACGCCGGCGATGTCGCCGAGCACGTCGGCCCGGATCCGCAGCCGGTCCAGGGTAGGCTGCAGGCGCGCGTTGATCTGCTTGGAGGTCAGCGTGTGCGGCGCGTCGATATGCGCCAGTCCCGCGATCGAGACGTTGGTGAAGAGCATCGAGGTGTACGCCAGGGTCAGGCGAGGGGGCGCCAATTCTAGCGGTTACACCGTTTTACCGCATCTTTAACAAATCCCCGGAAAGCGTATGGTCTGAGCGGTTCAGCGGCCGCCGCACTGGTAGGCGGTGAAGCGCTGGTCGCCGTCGACCGGGTCGCCCATCGCCTGCACGGTGTTGGCGCCCACGCCGGGCGCCTCGTTGCGGGCCAGGGTCTCCAGCTCCTCGCGCACCCGCAGCGGGTTGCGCTGATAGAAGCCGACGCTGCTCTTCACCGACACCACCACCTCGCCGCGCTTCTCGCAGCCGCTGGCGGCCTGACCGGGCGGCAGGACCCGCACCCCTTTGCCTTCCGGCGCCATCGGCACCCAGGTGCAGCCGGCGAGCGTGGCGAGCAGGACGAAGGCGATCGGTAGACGCATGGACGGGCCCGTTGGCAGGTGAATCCGGATTGTGCCGCAAAACGCTGAATCGGCCATGACACCGTCGGCCTGCCGGCGCCGGCAGGCGGCGCGCGCCGGCCATCGCCAACGCGCACCGCCGCACTCAGCGCGGCGCCGGGGCCGCCGCCCCGCCCTGCGGTACCCCGTCGGCATCGATCACGGTGACCTCGCCCAGCTTCAGCGCGCGCACCGGCGCCTCGATCTGCTTGAGGTCGCCCACCACCACCCAGGTCAAGGTGTTCGGGTCGAGCATCGACGCCGCCTCGCGCACCTGCGCCGGGGTCATCGCCTCGATCTCGGCCTTGCGCTTGAACACGTAGTCGTCGGGGCGGCCGTAGCGGACGATGCCGCCGATCGCGCCCATCACCGCGCTGGCCGTCTCGTAGGCGCCCGGCAGGCTCAGGGTCTGGATGTTGCGGATGCGCGCCACCTCCTCCGCCGTCGGCGGCGCCTTGCCGCTCGCGAAGGCGCTGATCTCCTTGTACATCTCCTGCAGCGCCGGGGCGGTCTTGTCGATCTGCACCGGGGCCGACGCGGTCCACGGCCGCTGGCCGAGGGCGCTGGCCGCGCCGCTGCGCGCGCCGTAGGACCAATGCTTGTTCTCGCGCAGGTTCATGTTCAGGCGCGAGGTGAAGTCGCCGCCGATCACGCCATTGGCGATGTCGAAGCGGACCGCCGCCGGATCGGTGGTCGGCGGCACCAGTTCCGAGGCGAACAGGTTGGCCTGCACCGCGCCGGGCTGGTCGATCAGGTACACGCGTGGCTTGGCCGGCCGAGCCACGCGGGCCGGGACCGGCACCGACGGCGCCGTCCCTTCGCCCTTCCAGTCGCCGAACTGCGCGTCCAGCAGCGGCACGATCTCGGCCAGGGTGGTGTCGCCGACCACGATCAGGGTGGCGTGCTCCGGGCGCACCCAGTCGCGGTGGAAGTCGACCAGATCCTCGCGCTGCAGGGCCGCGATCGCCGCCTCGGTGCCGATGCCGCTGAACGGCATCGCGTAGGGATGGCCGACGCCGTACAGCAGCGGCGGCAGCACCCGCATCGCCACGCCGTTGGGCTGGGCCTTCTCCTGGCGGATGCTGGCGATCCAGCTGGCGCGGACCCGTTCGATCTCGTTCGGCGCGAAGCGCGGCCGCCGCAGCATGTCCGCGTACAGCGCCAGCGACGGCGCCAGGTTCTCCTTCAGCGCCGACAGGTAGGCATTGCTGCCGTCCAGCGCAGCGCCGGCCGCCAGCGACGCCCCCAATGCCTCGGCCGCATCGGCGAACGCCAGCGCATCGCGCTCGCCGGCGCCATCGTCGAGCATGCCCATGGTGAAGTTGGCCGTCCCCGGCTTGCGCCCCTGGTCGGCGCTGTAGCCGCCCTGGAACTCGTAGCTGAACTGCACCACCGGTACCTCGTGGCGTTCGGCCAGAATCACCGTGGTGCCGTTCTTCAGCGTCGCGCGCTGCAGCGTCGGGAACGTCAGTTTCGGAAACTGGGTGGTCTTGGGCAGGCCGGCGCTGCGGTCGACCACGCTGGGCAGGGTGCGGTACTTGGGATCGACCGGCGGCGGATTCAGCGGCGCCGGTTGCACCGTCGGCTCCTCGGCCTGCGCCACGCGTTCGCCCGGCTGCACCAGCAGGGTGTAGTCGCCCTTGCCCAGCCACTTGCGGCCGACGGCGGTGAGATCGCGCGGGCGGGTCTCGGCGATGGTCGCCAGCGAGGTACGGAAACAGCCGGGGTCGCCGGTGTACACCGCGCACTCGGCCAGCACGTCGGCCTTGCCGCCGAAACCGCCGATGCGCTCGACGCCACGGATGAAGCCGGCGCGGAAGGCGGTCTTGGCGCGCGCCAGTTCGGCCTTGTCCGGCCCCTTGTCCAGCAGCCGGCGCAGTTCCTCGTCGATCGCCGCCTCGACCCTGGCCGGATCCACGCCCTGCTTGACCATGGCGATGATGCCGAAGCCGGAGCCGAGCTGCGACGGCCAGACCGAGGCGCTGACCATATCCACCAGCTTGTCCTGGTGGACCAGGCGCCGGTCCAGCCGCGAGGAGGTGGCGCCGCCCAGCACCTGCGCCAGCAGTTGCAGGCGGTCGACGTCCTCGGTGCCGGTCTGCGCCACGTTCCAGACGCGATAGATCCGCGTCTGCGGCACCTTGTCGGTCATGGTCTCGCGGGTGGACTGGCTGCGCTGGGCCACGTCGACCTTGGGCTGGGCCATGCTCGGGCCGGCCGGGATGTCGCCGAAGTAGCGCGTCACCTTCTCCTTGGCCGTGGCCACGTCGATGTCGCCGGCCAGCACCAGCACCGCGTTGTTGGGACCGTACCAGGTGCGGAACCACTGCTTCACGTCGGCCAGCGAGGCCGCGTTGAGGTCGTTCATCGAGCCGATGACGGTGTGGTGGTACGGGTGGCCGGCCGGGTACAGCGCGCGACTCAGCCGGCTCCAGGCCTGCCCGTAAGGCTGGTTTTCGCCCTGGCGCTTCTCGTTCTGCACCACCCCGCGCTGCTCGTCCAGCGCCGCCTGATCGATGGCGCCGAGCAGGTGGCCCATGCGGTCCGACTCCATCCACAGCGCCATGTCCAGCGCGGTGGTCGGCACGTTCTCGAAGTAATTGGTACGGTCGCTGTTGGTGGTGCCGTTCTGGTCGGTGACGCCGACCTGCTTGAACGGCTCGAAGAACTCGCCGTGGTGGTTCTCGCTGCCCTGGAACATCAGGTGCTCGAACAGATGCGCGAACCCGGTGCGCCCGGCCGGCTCGTCCTTGGCGCCGACGTGGTACCAGAGGTTGACCGCCACGATCGGCGCCTTGCGATCGGTGTGCACCACCACCCGCAACCCATTGGGCAGGGTGAATTGCTCGTAGGCGATATCCACCGACGCGGCGGCAGCAGGCCTGGCCGCCGTCGAAGGCGGCGCGTAGCTCAATGCGCCGAGCGCGACGGACAGGGCGACGGCCAACAGGGCGCCACGCGGGCGGGTCGAGACGGTCATGCGGATTCCTTCTTCCTTGGGGCGAGTGAAACAGCCGGTGAATGCCGATCGTACCGGGCGTACCGCACGGCGCGCAGTCCGCCGTTGTCGCTGACGCCCTTCTGCAACGGCGTCACCTCCGACCCATCAGCGGGTCGGCTGCCGCCTCCGACGGCGCCGCGGTGTCCGCGTCCGGCGTACGCGAGCGCCCGGGTGTCCGCCCGCGGACACATCGCCAAGGAAAATTCTCTTTCAAAAACAGAAACTTGGAATTGGCACGCGGTCTGCTTACACATCCGCAAGCGCAAGAGCCACCGGCATTAAGTGAATGAAAGCTTAATAAAACAACCGGGCGCAAAAAAGTTCTTGCAACCCCTGATTAGGTGTACTACCTTACTACCACACCACTGATCAACAACACCAACGAGGCCCGCCATGAAGACCACCGCCCTGCTCCTGACCGCCGCCATCGCCGCCCTGCTCGCCGCGCCGTCCTTCGCCGCCACGCAGATCACCACCCTGGATGCGGTGCAGGTGCGCCCTTCCGCCGAGCAGATCGCCCAGCGCAGCATCGAACAGGCCAGCGGCATCGCCACCCTGGCGGCCGTGCAGGTGCGCCCCTCGGCCGAGCAGATCGCCCAGCGCGACGCCGAACTGTCCAGCCGCATCGCCACCCTGGCGGCGGTGCAGGTGCGACCCTCGGCCGAGCAGATCGCCCAGCGCAACCAGGAGCAGGCCGCCAGCCAGCACGTGGTGACCCTGGCCACCGTGCAGGTGCGTCCGGATGCGGACATGGGCAGCATGCTGGCGATCGGCGACGTGGTCGGCGAGACGCTGGACACCGCGATGCTGCAGCTGCAGCCGAGCCTGCAGAAGCTGGGCCAGGACCTGGCGGTCGGCCTGGTGCGCTGAATCGGCACCAAGGCCTCCGCGCCGGCGCGTACACTGCGCCGATGATCGCCACCCCAACGCTGCATGTTCTGCTGTACCAGCCCGAAATTCCGCCCAACACGGGCAACGTCATCCGTCTCTGCGCCAACACCGGCGCGCAACTGCACCTGATCGAGCCGCTGGGCTTCGACCTCGGCGACCGTCAGCTCAAGCGCGCCGGCCTGGATTACCACGAGTACGCACGATTGCAGGTCCATGCGTCGCTGGATGCGGCCCTGCAGGCCATCGCCCCGCGCCGCCTGTTCGCCCTCAGCACCCGCAGCAGCACCCGCTACGACACGCCCGCCTTCGCCGACGGCGACGCCTTCCTGTTCGGCCCGGAAACCCGCGGCCTGCCGGACACGGTGCTGGAGCAAGTGCCCGACGCGCAGCGCCTGCGCCTGCCGATGCAGCCGCACAACCGCAGCCTCAACCTGTCCAACGCGGTCGCGGTGGTGGTGTTCGAGGCGTGGCGGCAACTGGGCTTTCCCGGCGCCGACTGAGCGTACGGCGCGCGTCGCCTGGCAACGCGCCATCCAGTCTTCTATCGCTGCATCGCTGGCGCAACCCGCGCCACGGCACTGCAGGCGTCAGGACAGATCGTGCAGATCCTTGCCCAGCACCGGCCCCAGGCTCCAGTCGGAGAAGCGGACCATCAATCCTTCCCGTTCCGGTGTGCACGTCATCGGGCCGACGAGATAGGAGGAGGCGACCGGGAATGGGCACAACCGCACCAGCGGCCATGATTTCCCGTCGCGCGAGACCTGCAGGCGCAGCACGCCCTTGTCCACGGTGGCGCGCATCCAGAAATCCGACGCGTCCGCTTCGTACGGGCCGGTGGCCCAGTCCGAACGGCCGTCGGTCAACACGCTGCTGAGCATCGGCCGCCCATCGCTCAGTTCGATCCCGGCCTTGACCCAGCGGCGCTCGTCGACCCGCACCATGAGGCCGGCCTGATCGTAGAGCTGCTCGAACTTGCCGCGCACGCGCAATTGGCAGGTGAAGCGCGCGGGCGCGGCGATGCCGAGGAAATGCCCGCTGTCGCGGGTGAACCCGTAATGGGTTTCGCGCCAGAAATCGCCGCCCTTGTCGGTGACGACCTCGAGCACGCCGCCCGGCAGGATCCGATGGACCTTGGGCGCGTTGAGCCAGGTGCCCGCCTCCCAGCCGGAAGCTGCCCCCGCGCGCGCACCGCTCGCCAGCACGACGCTGCCGGCGGCGAGCCCACCCAGGGTCGCCCGACGACCGGTATCCACGTCCTGCTCCCCGCAATTCGCCATCGCACTGCTCCTCACGTCGCTGTTTCGGAGGCGCCATCGCGGCGATGGCCTTCGTCGACCTCATCGGCGAATTTGTACATTCGTACCAATTGAGGCGTCAACCGCGAACTGCGATCATCGGCCTTCGTCGAAAACAGCGTTGGACACATGAGCGGCAGGACCTGGCGCCAGGATCCGCACCGGAAGGAAGCGATCGAGCAGGCCACCTTGCGGGTGGTTCTGGACCACGGCGTCACCGGCACCACCTTCCGCAAGGTCGCCGAGGAAGCCGGCGTTCCGCTCAGCGCCACCACCTACTATTTCGGCTCGATGCACGACCTGCTGGTCGCCGCGTTCACCCGATTTTCCCAGGAGGTGTCCGCCGACTTCGCCGCCGAAATCCGCACCGCGCAGAACCGCGACCAGGCCTGCGAGGCGGTGGTGAACATCATCTTCGCCGAGGGGACGGCGTCCCCGCGGGTGCTGCTGCTGAGCTACGAACTGTATGCGTTCGCCCGCCGGCATCCGGAGATGACCGCGATCATGCAGCAGTGGATGGCCAGGAGCCGGGCCGCCCTGGAAACGCAGTTCTCCGTCGCCGCATCCGCCGCCATTGATGCCTTCATCGAAGGCGCGACCATCCACCGCTCGGTCGTGCCCATGGACAGGCAGCGCGTGCGCGCGGCGATCGAGACGCTTGCCGCGATGTAGCGTGCCGCTCGCACGCGGTGGGCGTCGCCACCTGCGCCGACAGTCCTGAAATTCCCTGTTGCCTGGAATGCAACGGCGCGCATCACAACAATGCATCGCGAGCGCCTGAACGGGGCGTTTAATTTATGGACTGGTCGGTTTGGGATTCAGGGCGAGTTCGGGTCGCTAACGGATAATTTACATATCGGCAGCGAACGGCCCCACGCCTCAGCGCCGACAAACCAATAACGAAGGTACCCCGATTATGAAGACCTCTCTGCTTGCTCTCGGCCTCCTGGCCACCCTGCCGTTCGCCGCTTCGGCCGCCGAAGGCCTTTCCTACAACTATGCCGAAGCCGGCTACGTCAAGACCGACGCCAGCGGCGCCGATGCCGACGGCTGGGCGGTCAAGGGTTCCTACGCGTTCCACCCGAACTTCAGCGTGTTCGGCGACTTCAACCGCCAGAAGACCGACTTTGCCGACGCACGCGTCGACCAGTGGCGCGTCGGCGCCGGCTACAACCACGAGATCGCGACCAGCACCGACCTGGTGACCCGCGTGGCCTACAACCGTTTCGCCCCGGAATACGGCACCAAGTTCAACGGCTGGAGCGCCGAAGCGGGTATCCGCACCGCGTTCAACCCGTACCTGGAAGTCTATGCCCTGGGTGGTTACGAGGACTACCTGAAGAAGGACGGCGTCAATCCGGAAGGCACCTTCTACGGCCGTCTGGGCGCCCAGGCCAAGCTGAACCAGAACTGGGGCCTGAGCGCCGACCTGAAGATGGACCGCCACGGCGACAAGGAATGGTTCGTCGGCCCGCGCTTCAGCTGGTAAGCGTTGCCTAGCGCCGCGCGCGTCGTCTCTCTCTCCCGCCGCGCGCGGTTCGGAAAGCCCGGTCCCACGACCGGGCTTTTTTTTGCCTGCCGATCCGGCGCATCACTGACCCACGGATATGCAGACACGCAAACGCCCGGCCAGGCCGGGCGCTTTCGTGTCCGGCGGTAGCCGGATCAACTGAACAAGGTGGTCGGGTACTCGGGCTTCTGTTCGCGCGCCAGCAGCTGCTGCAGGCCGACCGCCGGGGTCAGCTCGCCATGCAGAACCGCGCGCACCGCGTTGGAGATCGGCAGATCGATGCCGTGGCGCTCGGCCTGGCGCATCACCTCGTCGGCGGTCTGCACCGACTCGACCACCTGGCCGATCGCGCGCACCGCCTCCTGCAGCGGTTGCCCACGGCCCAGCGCCAGGCCCAGCCGACGGTTGCGCGAGAGGTCGCCGGTACAGGTGAGCACCAGGTCGCCGAGTCCGGCCAGCCCCATCAGGGTTTCCGGCTTGGCGCCGATCGCCGCGGCCAGCCGCAGCATCTCGTTGAGGCCGCGGGTGATCAGGCCGGCACGGGCGTTGAGGCCCAGTTCCATGCCGTCGGCCACGCCGGTGGCCACCGCCAGCACGTTCTTCATCGCCCCGCCCAGCTCGGCGCCGACCATGTCGTCGCCGGTATAGGCGCGGAAGGTCGGGCCGTGCATCGCATCGGCGACCTGCTGCGCGAACGCGGCATCGCCGTGCACGGTCACCGCGGTCGGCAGGTCCAGGGCCACTTCCTTGGCGAAGGACGGGCCGGTGACCACCGCCAGCGGGACCTCCTCGCCGAGGATCTCCTGCGCCACTTCATGCAGGAACCGCCCCGACCCGGGCTCGAAACCCTTGGTCGCCCAGGCCACGCCGGCCTGCGCCGGGCGCAGCGGCGCGAGCTGGCGCAGGGTTTCGGTGAACGCATGCGACGGCACCACCACCAGGATCCAGTCGGCGCCATCGATGGCCGCCGCCAGGTCGGTGGTGGCCTGCAGGCCCTCCGGCAACGCGATCCCCGGCAGGTAGCGCGGGTTTTCGTGGCGCTGCCCGATGGCCTCGGCGACCACGGCATCGCGGCCCCACAGCACGGTCGGATACCCGTGCCGTGCGGTCAGCGACGCCAGCGCCGTGCCCCAGGAGCCGGCGCCGAGGACGGCGATCTTCTTCTTGGCGTTATCGCGCATGCGCAACGGCGAACGCGCTCAGGCGTTGCCGGCCGGCTCCGAATCGGCCAGCGACTGGCCCTCGCCCTGCTGCGCGCGCTGGCGCAGGGTCTCGGCGTACAGGGCCTCGAAGTTGATCGGCTGCAGGAAGAACGGCGGGAAGCCGCCGGCCTGGATCAGGTCGCTGACCAGCGAGCGCACGTACGGGAACAGGATGCTCGGGCACTGGGTGCCAAGCAGCACGTCCACCGCCTGCGGGTCCAGGCCGACCAGGCCGAACACGCCGGCCTGCTGCACTTCGGCCACGTAGGCGGTCTTGCCGCCGGCGGTGCAGGTCAGGGTCACGGCCAGCACGACTTCGAAGGCCTGCTCGTTCAGCTGCTGCACGCGCTGGTTGAGGTTGAGCTGCAGTTCCGGCTGCGCGTTGTCGTTGAACACCGACGGCGCGTTGGGGGACTCGAAGGACACGTCCTTGACGTAGATCTTCTCGATGGTGAAAGCGGGACCGGCCGCGGCGTCGGCCGGCGCCGCGGCGCCGTTGTTGGTGAGGTCGGACATTGCTTGACTCCGGTGGATTCGGTAACAGAAAGAAACGGGATTATCACACGCCGGCCGCGCCCCTCGAGGTCGGACCGGACGCGGTGTCTCAGCGGCCCTTGACCAGCGGCAGCTCGGCCTGCTGCCAGGCGGCGATGCCGCCCTCGAGCACGTAGACCTGCTCGAAGCCGGCCTTCTTCAACTGCTTGGCGGCGCCGTCGGCGGTGGTGCCGGTGCGGCAGACCAGCACGACCGGCTGCGCCTTGGCGTTGGCCACCAGCTTGTGCTTGGGGCCGAACTGGCTGGCGGTGGCATTGCGGCTGCCGGCGATGTGGCCCTTCTCGAAATCGGCCGAGGCCGACAGGTCGACCACCACCGCATTGCCGGCGTTGATCAGGCGGGTCAGCTCCGCCGGCCGCAGGCTCTTGTAGCCACGGAACAGGCGCGCCACTTCGGTGACGATCAGGGCGATGGTCAGGCCCACCAGGGCCAGGGCCAGCATCGGGTTGCGGCCGGCGAAGGCGAGCAGTTCTTCGAAGTTCACGGGACTCGGGGGCTGGAAGCGGGCGCCGATTGTCGCACAGCTCGGCGACCGCGCTACTGGCCGTTCCACAGGTCCGGCAGGCCGTCCTGCAGCCACCAGGTCTTGGCCTCGGGGTCCCAGCGCCAACGCTCGCGGTAGCGGACGATGCGCTCGGCCTGGGTATTGCGGTTGATCACGCCCAGTTCGATCTCGCGCAGCGCCTCGCCGTCGCCGACCGCGCCGCCGCCGACCTTGTAGGAGGAGACCTGGATCTGCCGGTAGCGCTCCAGTTGCAGGTCGGTCAGCGGATGCGCCTGGCGGTAGGCCGGGTCGACCACCTGCCAGGCGGTCTCGAACTCGCTCCAGCGCACCGCCGCGGCGTAGGCGGTCTGCAGATCGTCGAGCTTGCGCTGTTGCGCGCGGCTGCCGGCCACGGCCGCGCCGGTCCAGCCCAGCAGCAACAGCAGCGCGAGCGCGCGGAACATCGAGGGCATGGCGGCGTCCAGGTGGCGGCGCGCGGGGCGCGCGATCCGCGCATCCTACCCCTTGGCAAGGGCCACGAAGCGACCGCTCAGGGTCGCCGCCGCGGCCGCGCCGGGCGCGCCGACCTGGGCCTGGATGCCGATGCGGGCGCGGCCGCGCTGGCGGAAGGTATTCACGAACACGGCCCAGTCGGCCTCCGCATCGGCATTGGCCTGGGCATGCAGATCGGCGTAGAGCGGCGACAGGTAGCGCACCTGGCTGTCGGCGACGTAGACGTCGGCCTGCAGGCCGGCGCGGTGCAGCTCGCAGTTGACCAGCCCCCAGCCGGCCAGGGTCATCACCGAGCCCAGGCTGCCGCCGAAGGCGTTGCCCTTGTCGTTGAGGTTGGCCGCCAGTGGTGCGACCAGCTGCAGGCGCTGCTCGGCATACTCGTGCACGGCGACCTGCAGCGCCGCCACCGGCGGCATGGCCTGGAACTGCCGTTGCAACTGCTGCAGGAACGCCTCGAAGGAAAGATCCGCTGCCATGGTGCGATTGTGCTGCCGGTGGGGGCTCGCATAATGCCTGGCATGAGCGCGCATGCAACCGCCGCCCCGGCCTGGACCTTGATCTCGCTGCGCCCGCAGGGCGAGCACGCGCCGCTGCGGCGGGCCGCGGCGCGCTGCGGCGCACGGGTGCTGGCGGTATCGCCGTGGCGGCTGCGGCCGCGCGCCGATCCCGCCACCCGCGCGGCCCTGGCCGCGGCGCTGGCTGCGCCGCGGGTCATCGTCAGCAGCCCGGCGGCGGTGCGCGCGGCCGCGGCGCTGCAGCCGCTGGCGGCACGCCCCGGCCAGTGCTGGCTGGCGGTGGGCGCAGGCACGGCGCGCGCCTTGCGCCAGCACGGCATCGCCGAAGTGGCGACGCCGGCGCGGATGGACAGCGACGGCCTGCTGGCGCTGCCGGAACTGGCCGCGCACGACCTGCCGGTGGGACTGATCACCGCCCCCGGCGGCCGCGGCCTGATCGCCGCACACCTGCAGGCGCGCGGCACCCCGCTGCTGCGCGCGGACGTGTACGTGCGCGAACCGGTACGACTGCGCGCGGCCGACCTGGCCCGCCTGCGTGCGGCGCCGCCCGGTGTGCTGGCGCTGAGCAGCGGCGAGGCGCTGCAACAGCTGCTGGCGCAGTTGCCGGAGGAGTTGGCCCGGGCCTGGCGCGCGCGGCCGGTGGTCGCGGCCAGCGCGCGCCTGGCGACCCTGGCCGCGGACCTGGGGTTCGTCGACGTCGCCCAGGCGGCCGGACCGATGCCGCAGCAGTTGGTCGCCGCAGCGGCCGCGATCGTAACGCGCTCGCCACCTCGCTGAACGCGGGCCGCCGCCCGGGTTGCGGCCGCAGTGCCGCTCACGCCATGCTCCGGCGGTGCCGCGCCGACCGCCGCCTTGCTCGCGACGGGCGACGGCCCCCAGGACGCTGCCGATGACCGACGAAATCCCGATCACGCCTCGCCGTTCCACACGCTGGATCTGGTTGCTGCTGGTGCTCGCCACGCTGGCCGCGCTGGCGTTCGCCGGCTGGCGTGGCTGGGACTGGTGGCAGGCGCGCAGCGCGCGCGAACTGGCCCAGCAGTCGGACCTGCAGCAGCAACTGCAGGCCTTGCAGCAGGCCCAGGACAGCCTGCGCCGCGACCAGCGCGCCACCGCGCAGCGGCTGCAGGACGCGGCCAGCACCAACCGCGTGCTGCGCGACGAAATGCTCGGCCTGAGCCAGCGCAGCGCGCTGCTGGAGGCCAATGTCGCCAAGCTCGCCGATTCCAACCGTCACGGCGCGCAGGCGCTGCGCCTGGACGAGGTCGAACTGCTGCTCAACCAGGGCCAGCAGCGCCTGCTGCTGGCCGGCGATGCGGCCGGCGCGCGGCGTGCCTACGCGCTGGCCAGCGGTGTGCTGGACGGCATCGACGATCCGCAATTCCTCAACCTGCGCCAGGCGCTGCTGCAGGAACGCACCGCGCTGGACGCGCTGGGCGACGGGCCGCAGGCACGCCTGGCGGCGCAACTGGATGCCTTCGCCGCCAGCCTGGACAAATTGCCGACGCAATTGCCGGAGAGCGCGCAGCAGCCGCTGTGGCAGCGCCTGCTGGCGCCGCTGGTGAAGATCCGCCCCTCGCAGGGCGGCGTCCTGGCCGCCGGCTCGGAGCGCGTGGCCGCCCACGACGCGCTGCAGCTCGACCTGACCCTGGCGCGCGCGGCGCTGGAACGCGGCGACACGCGTGGCTATCGCAGCGCCCTGGCCGGCGCCGGGCGCTGGCTGTCGCGGCTGTGGCCGGAGTCGCCGCAGCTGCGCGAACGCCGCGCCGCGCTGCGCACCCTGGCCAATGCCGATCTGCGCCCGACCATTCCCGAACTCGGAACCACCCTGCAACAGTTGCGCGCGATGCGCGACGCAAGGAGCCCGTCATGAAATCCCTTCGTTCCCTGATCGTGCTGTTGATCGTCATCGCGCTGGGCGTGATCGGTGCGCAATGGCTGGGGCAGGACCAGGTGCGCCAGCTCGGCGAGGTGATCGTGCGCGTCGGCGGCACCGACTACATCGCCTCGCTGCCGCAGGCCTCGCTGCTGCTGGTGATCGCGTTCCTGGCGCTGTGGCTGGTGTGGAACGTGCTCAGCTTCCCGTTCCGCGCCTGGGGCCGGCGCCGCCGCAAGCAGTCGCGCGCGCGCTTGCTCGACGGCCTGGCCGCCGCCCACGCCGGCCAGTGGACGCGGGCCGAGAAGCAGCTCAACGCCGCCGCCGAAGACCCCGAGGTCAGCGCCATCGCCCTGATCGCCGCGGTACGCGCGGCCGATGCGCGCGGCGACCGCGAGGCGACCGAGCGCCATCTGCGGCGCCTGGCCGAACGCGATGCCGCCGCGCATGCATTGCTGCTGGCCGAACTGCATCTGGAGCAGCAGCGCCCGGTCGATGCGATCAATGCGCTGGACGTGGCCGCGGCGCAGCCGCTGCCGCCGCGCGGGCTGTTGCTGCGCACCGAGGCACTGACCCGCATCGGTCGTGCCGGCGAGGCCTACGGCCAGCTCGGCGCGATCCGCCAGCAGCAGGCGCTGCCGCTGGAGGCGATCGCCACGCTGGAAACGCGCCTGGCCGCGGCCTCGCTGGACCAGGCCGCCGATGCCAATGCCCTGGCCGAGCGCTGGGAGAGCCTGCCCAAATCGCTGCGCAGCGAGCCGGCGGTGGTCGCCGCCTACGCGGTGCGCGCGGCCGCCCTGCGCTGGGACGATGCGGCGCTGCGCAGCCTGGAGCAGGCGCTGGACACGCGCTGGGACGAAGGCCTGGCCGCGCTGTACGGGCGCCTGCCGGTGGAGAAGTACGATTCGCGCCGCGCCAGCGCGCAGCGCTGGCTGCAGGCGCATCCGGACAGCCCGGCACTGCTGCTGACCCTGGCGCGTCTGGCCAGCCGCCAGCAGCAGTGGCCGCAGGCCGAGGAATTCCTGCACCGCGCGCTGGCGCTGGGTGCCGGTGCCGAGGCGTGGGAAGTGTTCGGCGACGGCTATGCCGACGCCGGCGACATGCTCGCGGCGCAGCGCTGCTACGCCAATGCGCTGCGCGTGCAGCGCGGCGACATCGCGCAGCCGCTGCCCGAGCCGGTCGCGCCGGTGACCCCAATCGCGCCGGCGCCGGACAGCACGGAACGGCGCGACGACCATGGATTCCCGCGGCTGGAGGGTTGAGTCCGTCCCGGTGTTGTCAGAGATGGCCAAGCCTGCAAGACCAGGCCGGGCATGCTGATCCGCGGCGAAAGCGCGTCATGGCCGCTTCCGGACGCGGCAGCGCACGCGCATCGCTCCTGCGCCGATCAGCGAGAGGAGCACGGCAGAAGGCCTGGGCCGCGTCGTGTGCCCAGGCCGGCGGCGCGCCGGTCATCGCATCCGAAGGTAGGACGGCCGCGTCCGGCCGCTCAGCGCCGCAAGGCCGGCGGCAGCGCCGGCAGGCGCGCCAGGAACGCGGGCGCCAGGCCCTTGTAGCGCGCGTAGCGCTCGTCCATGCGCCGCGGCACCAGGATGCGCGCGCCGAACATGCCCCAGATCAGCATGACCAGGAACACGGCACCTCCCAGCCAGAACCCGCTCTCGCCGCCGACGGCGAATCCCAGCAGCGGGCCAACCAGGAAGGCACCGGCGATCAACAGGATGTACCGGTTGCGCCGACGCCGATGCGCCGCGCACATCCCGAGCACATGGCTGCTGCGCTTGCGCGCGACCAGCGCCGCGATCGCATAGACCAGGATGCTCACCAGGATCAGCGCGTACCAGCCCGGCGCGTGCCAGTAGAAGGTGCGCTTCTTGAGTTCGTCGTTGCCCAGCGCCGCCCCGCACTTCACACAGTGCGGCGGGAACGGCGCATCGCGCAGGCACAGCAAATCCGTGCCATCGCGCCACAACGTCTCGCCCGGCAACGGCGGCGGCAGGCTGGACGGACTGGCGACGCTGGGCGCCTGGTACGGATTGAAACTGCCCTGCTCGGTCATGGCCTGCGCCCCCTGCGCGCCGTGTCGCCCGCGTGACGCAGGCGAATCGGCGGGCATGGTAGCGCGGCCGATGCAGCGCGGTAAGCGCTGGCGGCGCCGGCGCGCAAGGATCGGTGGATGGCGCGCAGGCGTGTCCCGGGAGGATATGGGCACGGGTGCAGGCACCGCGCCCGCACCGGGGTCAGCGTTCGACGATCGCCACCACGCCCATGCCGCCGGCGGTGCAGATCGAGATCAGCGCGCGGCCGCCGCCGCGTTCGACCAGTTGCTTGGCGACGGTGGCGACGATGCGCGCGCCGGTCGCGGCGAACGGATGGCCGGTGGCCAGCGACGAGCCCACCGGGTTGATCTTGGCCGGATCGATCTGCCCCAGCGGCGCGTCCAGGCCGAGCCGGGTGCGGCAGTAGTCCTCGCTCTCCCAGGCACGCAGGGTGCACAGCACCTGCGCGGCGAAGGCCTCGTGGATCTCGTAGATGTCGAAGTCCTGCAGGCGCAGGCCATGGCGCTTGAGCATCTCCGGCACGGCCACGGTCGGCGCCATCAGCAGGCCTTCGCCGTGCACGAAATCCACCGCCGACACCTGCGCATCGCGCAGATAGGCCATCGGCACGTGGCCATGCGCCTGCGCCCATTCTTCCGAGGCCAGCAGCACCGCGGCGGCGCCGTCGGTCAGCGGGGTCGAGTTGGCCGCGGTCAGGGTGCCGCGGCCGCTGACCTTGTCGAACGCCGGCTTCAGCGTCGCCAGCTTCTCCAGCGAGGTGTCCGCGCGCAGGATGTTGTCGCGCTCCACGCCGCGGAACGGCGCGATCAGGTCGGCGAAGAAGCCGCGCTCGTAGGCGGCGGCCAGCTTGTGGTGCGAGGACACCGCCCAGGCGTCCTGCGAATCGCGCGAGATGTTCCACTGCTTGGCCATGTCCTCGCAGTGGTCGCCCATGCTCTTGCCGGTGCGCGGCTCGGCCACGCCCGGGAACTCGGGCTTGAGCTCGGCGAACTTGAAGCCGCGGGTCAGCGCGCGCAGCTTGTCGCCGGTGCTTTTGGCACGGTTGGCCGCCAGCAGGCGCGCGCGCAGTTTCTTGCCGTAGACGATCGGCACTTCGGAGGTGGTGTCCGAGCCGCCGCCGATGCCCGACTCGATCTGCCCCAGCGCGATCTTGTTGGCGACGGTGATGATGCTGTCCAGGCTGGTGCCGCAGGCGCGTTGCAGGGTGATGCCCGGGGTCAGCGGCGACAGCCCGGAGGACAGCGCCGCCTCGCGGCCCAGGTTCCAGTCGCTGGAATGTTTGATCACCGCGCCCATCGCCACTTCGCCCAGCTGCTGCCCGTGCAGCCCGTAACGCTCGACCAGCGCGCCCAGCGTGCGCACCGACATGCCGAGGTTCCCGACATCCGCATACGCCGTGTTCTGCCGGCAAAACGGAATGCGGACGCCGCCGAGAATGGCGACGGGACGGGCTGCTGGCATGGGATTACCTCGCGCGAGGGGAGTCGGGGACATGGCCTGCACGGTAGCGCAGGCATAATGAAGCGAGTGTAGCTATGCGCCCGCGACGGGCCAACCGCCAATCCCATGACCCAAGCCTCCGCCACTCGCCACGCCCACGGGGTCATCGCCCTGGAATTGTCCTCCGGGCGCGAACCGGCGCACCCGGCGCTGCCGCATGCGCAGGCCGCCGAACTGGCCGAAAAGGTCGGCCGCGACCTGGCGCAACTGGTGCCGGCGGTGCGCGAACTGGAACTGAGCCTGGCCGGCGCGCATTTCGACCCGGCCGAAGCGTTGCGTCCGGGTTGGCCGCTGCACCGGCGCCTGGAGGAACTCGCCGCCCGCGCGCCCGACCGTCACGACGGCCCGCGACTGCTGGCCTTCGGCACCGATGCCGACGGCAGCGTGCCGCTGCCGTTCCAGGCCGACGCCGGCCTGCGCGGCGGCGCATTGCGGGTGGTGCCGTTCCTGCTCAGCGGCCCGGCCGACACCGTGCAGTCCGTGGCCGAGGCATTGGAGGACGTGTTGCTGGCGCAGGGCATGGCGCAGGCCGATACCGCGCTGCTCGCGCAGAAGGGCTTTGGCGCGGAGATCGAGCACGCCCGCTACCTGACCGGCCACGACCTGGCGGCGATGATGTCCATGCAGTACGACAACCAGGGTCTGGCACCGCTGTGGCCGCTGATCGAGACCGCGCTGCTGGCGCCGGACCAGGAAGAATGGCTGCAGGCCCCGCCCGAGCCGCTGCTGCGCTACCGCGGCGGCGAGGTGCGCATGGCGCTGTTCGACCCGGCCAGTTGGTGCGCGCACTACGCCTACGACCGCCAGGACTGCGAACGCCTGCAGCGGGTCTACGAGCAATATCTGGCACGGCAGCGGCAACTGGCCGCGGTGCTGGAAGCCCACGGCCTGCCCGTGCTGTACGTGCATTGCGAGAGCGGGCAGGACGCCAAGCAGGCGTTGCTGGCGGCCTGAGCCGCGTCGGCACTTCCACTGGCTTGCGCCGCTCGACCGGAGCAAGCGGGCCAGCGGTGGCATGCGGGCAGGCGCGCGTTGCAGAGAGACCGCGATGCCGGGCTGACGCGGCAACAGGCGGCCGCACCGGCATGTCGCAGCATGCGCAGCGCTGCCCTGGCATCGCAGGGTTGCAGCAGTGCAGACGAACTTGATTTCCAGCGGGGACATCCATGCACACCGTGTTGACCGTGGACGCGCTGTGCGCGCGCCAAAAAGCGGGCGAACACCTCAAGTTCGTCCACTTCTGGGGGCACACACCGAAGCAGCCCGGCGCCATCGACCGCAGTTGCTTCAGCCAATGGTTCGAGGCGCCGTTCGTGCTCGATTCGGTGACCTACCCCACCGCCGAGCATTACATGATGGCCGGCAAAGCGCGGCTGTTCGGCGATCATGCCGCCTGTGCCCGCATTCTGGCCGCCGTGCATCCCGGAGAAGCCAAGGCGATCGGGCGGGAGATCCAGGGTTTCGATGAATCCACCTGGCGCGATGCCCGCATGCAGTTGGTCATCGCGGGCAACCTGGGCAAGTTCGGCCAGCATGCGGCGCTGAAGACCTTCCTGCTCGGGACCGGCGACAGGGTGCTGGTCGAAGCCAGTCCGGTCGACCGGATCTGGGGCATCGGCCTGGCGGCAGACGACCCGCGCGCCGCCGATCCCACGACGTGGCAGGGCGAGAACCTGCTGGGCTTCGCCCTGATGGAGGTCCGCCGGCGACTGGCGGAATCAGATCCTCGCTGAGCGCGACACACGATGCCGCTCTGCTTCATGCAGCCTCGATCCGACGCGACTGGAGCCACTTTCCGGATATCAGCGGATCCAGGAAGCGAAAGACAGCGGCGCCCGCAACACGGACGCCGCCATCGCGAACGTCATCCAGCGTGCACTTACTGCGCCGGCGCAGCCGCCGCGTCGCCCTTGATCACGCCGCAGGCCAGGCGGCCGCCGGCATTGCCGGTGGGCTGGCTCTTGTAGTCGTCCGGGTCGGCGTGGACGATCACCGCGTGGTTGAGGATGTCGAAGCCGTCGCCCTTGCCGATGTTGACGTTGTTGGACACCGCCGCATCGATGGTCGCCTTGCCCTCGGCGTCGGCCTTGAGATTGGGCATGTCGCCGCCGTGGTGCGGATCGCTGCCGACCTGGCCGTGCTCGGTCTTGGCCGGGTTGAAGTGGCCGCCGGCACTGCTGCCGTCCGGCGCGCTGCAGTCGCCGAACTCGTGGATGTGGAAGCCGTGCTCGCTGTTGGGCTTGAGCCCGGTGATGGTGCCGGTGACATGCACGGCGCCGTCGACGGTGGTGAACTTGACCTCGCCGGCCACTTCGTTGCCCTGGGTCGGGCTGAGCGCCGCGCTGGCGCTGCCGGTGGCGTTGGTCGCGGCCGGCGGTGCGCTCGCGGCCGGGGCGGCGGCGGGTTCGGGGGTCGCCGCCGGGGTGGAGGCGGG
>NZ_NQYT01000022.1:0-46691 GCF_009192935.1 Xanthomonas sp. LMG 12461 | reverse complement strand
CCTGTTCCTGCCGTTCGGCCCTGTCCCTTCCCCCATGCCCCTCGTCGCGCTGCCGCGTCGCCGCCAGCGTGCCGTGCGGGCGACGCAGACCGCAGGAGAGACCGATGCATCCCCATACCGAAGCCCTGGAAATCGCCACGTTCCGCCTGCTGGACTGCACCTGGCGCACCTTCCTGCGCGCCAATGCCGAGGTCAATGCCTGGCTGCAGCGCCAGCCCGGCTTCCGCTCGCGGCGCATCGCCCGCCGCCGCGACGGCAGCGTGGTCGACATGGTGCTGTGGGACAGCGTCGCGCACGGCACCGCGTCGGCACGACGGCTGATGCGCGAACTGCAGGGCGCGGCGATCCACGCCTTGATCGATCCGGACACGGTGTCGTGGGACATCGCCGCGGTCCAGCACGTCAGCGGCGAGGAAGGCGACACCGCGGAAGACGCCGCCGAGGCCGACAGCCTCGCGGCGTGACCTGCGTGGCCGGCGCCGCGCGCGACTGGCTCAGACCCAGCCGCGCCGGCGGAACCAGGCCAGCGGCAACAGCATGCTCAGCGCGATCACGCCCAGCGCCCAGTAGTAGGCGTCGTGCCATTTCAGCTCGGGCATGTGCGCGAAGTTCATGCCCCAGATGCCGACCAGCACCGTCGGCGGGATGCCGACCACTGAGGCCACCGCCATCACCTTCATCACGTTGTTCTGGTCGACGTTGATCATGCCCAGCACGCTGTCGAGCAGGAACTCGATGCGGTCGTTCAACTGCTGCTCGAACTCGCTCAGCGTGACCAGGTCCTTGTGCAGCAGGCCGATGCGCTTGGCCGCGTCCTCGCCGAACCAGTCCGGCGCGGCATCGTCCAGATAGGTGGCCAGGCGCAGCAGGCCGTGGCCGGCGTTGTGCATGCCGCCCAGGCGCCGGCCCATGTCGCCGACGTCGTGCAGCATCCGCTCCAGGTGCCGCGACTTGTGCCGCGCATGCGGCCGGTCGAACGCCACCCGCGTGGTCTCGGTGATCTGCGCCTCCAGCGCCTCCAGGCGATCGGCCAGGCGCCCGACCAATTGATCGAGCAGGCGCAGCAGCAGGTCGTCGCTGCTACGACAGGGGCTGTGCTGCAGCTGCGCGGCCACCGCGTCCAGCGAGGCCATCGGCTGCTCGCGCTGGGTCACCAGCACCCGCGGCGACACCGCGAAACCGAGCGGCGCGGTCGGACCGTCCTCGTCCTGGAAGCGCGGCACGTTGAGGAACAGCACATCGCCTTCCACCCGCACCCGGCTGCTGAACTCGATCTCGCCGATGGCCGCGCGCGTCGGCACCGCGAATCCGACCTTCTCGTCGACCTCGGCCAGCTCCGTCTCGCTCGGCCGGCACAGGTCCACCCAGCACACCGGCGTGTCGGAGGTACCACCGAGGCGATGGATGGTGATCATCAGGACTGGCTCGCGCAGGAAAGGCCGCGAGCATCCGTCAGCGCGCGCGGAGCGTCAACGCCGGCCGCGCGCACCGGTTCAGGCGCTGCGGCGCTTCAACGCATAGCCCACGCCCAGCAGCAGGAACCATACCGGGCTGGCGAACAGCGCCTGGCGGGTGTCGGCCTGCAGAGTCAGCAGCGCCAGCACGAAGGCGAAGAACGCCAGGCACACGTAGCACATGACCACCCCGCCAGGCATCTTGAACGCGGAGGCCGCATGCAGCTGCGGTCGCTTGCGCCGGTAGGCGATGTAGGCGCACAGGATCAGCGACCAGACGAACATGAACAGCACCGCGGCCAGCGTGGTGACCAGGGTGAAGGCGGTGACCAGGTTCGGGATCAGGTACATCAGCACGGTGCCGCCGAGCAGGCAGGCGCAGGAGAACAGCAGCCCGCGCGCCGGCACCGCCGCGCGCGAGAGCCGGGCGAAGCCGCGCGGCGCGTGGCGCTCCTCGGCCAGGCCGTAGAGCATGCGGCTGGTGGAGAAGATGCCGCTGTTGGCCGAGGACGTGGCCGAGGTCAACACCACGAAGTTGATCAGGCTGGCCGCGGCCGGCACGCCGGCCAGCACGAACAGCTCCACGAACGGGCTCTTGCCCGGCACCACCTCGCGCCACGGCGTCACCGCCATGATCGCCACCAACGCCAGCACGTAGAACACCAGGATGCGCACCGGGATCGAGTTGATCGCCTTGGGCAGGTTGCGGCGCGGGTCGGCGGTCTCGGCGGCGGTGGTGCCGACCAGTTCGATGCCGACGAAGGCGAACACCGCGATCTGGAAGCCGGCGAAGAACCCGCCCAGCCCCATCGGGAACATGCCGCCGTCGTTCCACAGGTTGGCCAGCGAGGCCACGTGCCCGGACGGCGACTGGAAGCCCCAGGCGACCAGCCCGGCGCCGGTGAGGATCAACGCGCAGATCGCCACGATCTTGATCAGCGCGAACCAGAATTCCATTTCGCCGAACAGCTTCACCGTCACCAGGTTCAGCCCCAGCAGCAACAGCACGCACAGCATCGCCGGGATCCACGGCGCCAGTGTCGGGAACCAGAACTGCGCGTAGGCGGCGATCGCGATCACGTCGGCGATGGCGGTGATGATCCAGCAGAACCAGTAGGTCCAGCCGCAGAAGAACCCGGCCCAGGGCCCCAGCAGATCGGTGGAGAAGTCGATGAACGACTTGTACTCCAGGTTAGACAGCAGCAGCTCGCCCATCGCGCGCATCACGAAGAACAGCATCACGCCGATGATCAGGTACACGAACAGGATCGACGGCCCGGCCAGGCTGATGGTCTTGCCCGAGCCCATGAACAGGCCGGTGCCGATCGCTCCGCCGATCGCGATCAACTGCAGGTGGCGGTTGGACAGGCTGCGCTGCAGGTGGTCGGGCTGGGCGGACGGATCGGTCATGGGCGCAGGCCATCGCGAGGGATTAGCCTGCAAACATAGAAGATGGCGGCAGCGCGCGCCAGCCGCGCGTGCGCCGGGTGGCGCCCGCGGCGGCGCGGACGGCGCCGCATGCCGTCCGCGCCGCCGCGGGTGCCGTCGCTCAGGCCAGCGCGCCGCCCTGCCCGATCGCGACGAAGCTGAAATCGCGGTCGGACTGGTTGCCGCCGCCGTCGCCGGTCTTCAGCAGCACCTGGCCCGCGTCCAGGCGGATGATCACCGCGTTGTCGCAGGTGCTGCCGTCGCCGGGATAGATCTGGGTGACCGAGACGCCATCCAGCGCCTGGAACGGCGGCTGGAAGCTCACCAGGTAATGGCCGGTACTCACATGCGCCACCGTGTACCCCGCGCCGTTGCGGACCGCACCGTCCGCGCCGACCACGCCTGCCACCACCCGCACACCCGCCGCGCCCGCATGGGCGGCGGCGTCGAGCAACTGCCCCATCGCATTGTTCGTCATGCCGTTCTCCGATCTTGATAAGGAAAGTCCGATGGCGCGGCGACCGCAGCATCCTCGCGGCCACGGCGCCTGCATTGCCTCGTCCGTGAACGGGCAGCATCGCCGCGCTGCGTGCGCGGCCGTATCGGCGATTTCCTGATCGGCGCCGGTGCGGCGACCGAGATCGGCTCAGGCGACCGCGCTCACACCAATTTGGTGCGCCGCCACCACCGCGTGACCTTCTCCTCGCGCACCAGGGTGAACAGACCGGCGCCCAGGATCAGCCCGATGCCCACCGCCATCGGCCAGTCCAGGTGATCGTGGAACAGCCAGTAACCGAAGCCGATCGCCCACAGCATCTGGCTGTACTGGGTCGGCGCCACCGCGCTGATCGGCGCCGACCGCGAGGCGTACATCATGAAGATCGCGGCCAGGCCGGCGAGCAGGCCGTAGCCGGCCAGCAGGATCCATTGCTGCCAGGTGGGCCAGACGAAGGTCGGCAGCATCAACAGGCCGCCCATCAGCAGCGGTCCGAGCACGCCGGCGCCGTACAGGGTCAGGCGCTTCTCGCCGGGCCCGGCCATGCGCAGGCTGATCACCGACACCGCCCCCACCAAGCCGCAGACGATCGCCGCGACATGGCCCTGGCCCAGGTGCCGGAAGCCCGGCCGCAGCACCACCAGCACCCCGATGAAGCCGACGATCACCGCCAGCCAGCGCCGCCAGCGCACCTCCTCCTTGAGCAGCAGCACCGACAGCACGGTGACGAAGATCGGCATCAGGAAGATCAGCGCGAACGCCTCGGCCATCGGCAGCAAGGTGAACGCAGTGACCGCGGACAGATTGCCGGCCGCGCCGGTGAACGCGCGCAACAGCCAGATGCTGGGCCGCTGCGCCACCACCACCTCGCGCCAGCGATCGCCCGGCTTCTTCAGGAACGGCATCGCCGACAGCATCAGCAGCGCCCCGAAGAACACCACCTCGTAGGCCGGCAGCGAGCCCTCCAGTCCCTTCACGAAGGCGTCGCTGATCGAATAGGCGGCATAACAGGCGAAACCGAGCAGCACACCCTTGAGCATCATCAGCCTCTTGCGATCGAACGACGGCCCATACCGGGCACACGGGAACTGGCGCCCATTATGCGGGGGGAACGGAAGCAGCGACCGCGCGAACCGTCCAGGACACAACAAATTCTTAAGCAATGCGTTGCTATAAGCCTCAGCGCAACCAAGGGTGCGCTCGCGGTTGCATCCAGGGAGCGGGAGTTGCCTCCGTGTCAGGACGACGCGAACCCAAGACCGCCTCGTCGGCCTCCCTGCTGCCTTGAACCCGATCGCAACGCGTCCGTTGCATGCAGCCAGAGACCGCCCGATGCCATCACTGTCACGTTGTCTGCCTTTCCTCCTTGCGGCAAGCCTGATCGGCTGCCAACCGTCCGCGCAAACCACGCCGGCCGACCACGCCGCCAACGGCGGCACGGACTCGCCCTCCCCTGCTGCAGCGACCACCAAGGCGCCCGCTTCGCCGGCGGCGTCGCTTTCAGGGGAGGCATCCCTGCAACCCTTGCTCAAGCCGGGAGACCAGATACTCGCCTTCAAACAGCACGACCTGACCGGCAACGGCGGGACCGATGCCGTCGCCATCGTCCGCCACGCCAATGCCGATGCATCAGGCAATACCTGCGAGCTGCTGGTCCTGCAACAGGCGAATGCGGCATGGAACGTGGCCGACCGTAGCCCGCAAGCGGTCGACTGCCTCTACAACGATGTGGCGCGCAACGCGAAGCGCCTGGACCACAACCTGAGCCTGAAGCCGCAGGAAATCGTCTACGTCAACCAGCAGACGCGCAGCAATGTCACCTACACGTTGAAGTACGACCCGGCCAAGAAAGCCTGGTATCTGGCGGAAGCGAGCAGCACGGCACCGGCAGAGAATCCGCAGAGCGGCGCGATGGACGTCTTCCGCGGAACCGCCAGCTATCCGGCGGACTTCGCATGGACGCCGATCTCGCAGATCGATCCAGAAAAACTGCAGGACGCCATGGACAAGCACCGCGCCGTCGTCCAGTAATTGATTCCAAGGAGAGAACCATGCCCCGTTTCAACGAAAGCTCGGCACTGCTGCTCAAGACTGCGGTCGATTCCGGCATCACCTCGCCGACGGAACTGGCCAACCTGATGGGAAACGCCGCCGTCGAGACCGGCCACTTTCGGCGCATGCATGAGAACCTGGGCTATACCTCGGCCGACAGCGTGATCGCCGCGGTCTCCTCGGCCGATGACCGCTTCACCCGCAAGCAGGTGGAGGACGCCGTCGCCAGCCGCGATCCGCAGCGCATTGCCACCGTGATGTACGAAAACCGCGCCGATCTCGGCAATACCGAACCCGGCGACGGCTGGCGGTTTCATGGCCGCGGCTATCTGCAGTACACCGGCCGCGACAACTACGAGCGCTACGGCCAGCGCTTCAATGTCGATCTCGCCAAGAACCCGGACCTGGCGGCCGAACCGCAGACGGCGGCCAATCTCGCGGTGGCGTATTGGCGGGATCGCGTGCCGGAGAACCTGCGCGACAACGCCCGTGCAGCGGGCCGCATCATCAATGGTGGCGACAACGGCGCCAACGAACGCGTGCAGGCCGCGAACCAATGGGCCCAGACCATCACGCCCGAACTGGTCGCCGACATCCAGAGCGGCAAGGTCTCGCTGCAGCAGTTGGCCAGCATGGGTGGGGATGAGCGCAACCAGCAAACCCGGGCACTGCAGGAACAGTTGGCTGAGCTGGGCTACCATGGCGCCGACGGCAAGCCGTTGAAGCCGGATGGCGACTTCGGACGCAATACGCGCCATGCCCTGAAAGAGTTTCAGCGCGCGCATGGCCTGGATGACGATGCCGTCGTCGGACGCGACACACGGACGGCCCTGGCCGAGGCCAAGCGTTCGCCGCTGGTCTCCGAAGCCACGCACGCCGACCATCCGTTCTTCAACGCGTTGCGCGAACGCATGCCCGGCGCCACCGACGCGCAAGTCGCGCACACCTTGCAAGCGGCCAAGGCCGAGGGCATCCAGGGCCCGCAGCAACTGCAGGCGGTCACGGTGCAGGACAAGGTTGCGTTCGTCGCCGGCAACACACCAGGATTTCGTACGCGTGTCGATCTGGACCAGGCGCCGACGCTGCAGGAAAGCACCCGCCAGGTGGATGCGCAGAATCAACAGCGCGATCAAGCATTGCAGCAGCCAGCCCCGCAGCAGGAACCTGCGCAGGCACGCGGTGGCATGGCGCATTGAGCGAAGCTGCCGCGTTGCTCGCGCAGCGCGCGGCACGTCGGTCCCGGTGGGATTTGCACCGGAGAGCAAAGCGCTTCTTCCGGAGTAGCGCTTTGGTCCGGCGCCGCAATGCTGCCGATGCGTTTCGCATTTAGCGACGGCAACTGCGGCGCTTGCCCGTCGCAGTCATCCCCTCTCGGCGCCGCGTCGGTTACGATGCGCTCCCGCATCCGAGCTCCATGCCGCGCCCTGCCGCCGGCAGATCCCCCGTGACCCGCTATTCTGGCCCTCTTCTCACCCGTCCGCTCGCCGTCGCGCTGCTCGCCGCGCGCGATGCCGGTGCCGCCACCTGGTTCGGGTCGCTCGACCTGGAGCGCAGCCACGGCCAGGCATTGCTCGGTGCCGACCGCTGGCAGTGGCAGGGACGCGAGTATCCGTACCCGGGCAAGCTCAAGGACCGCACGTTGTACTACTGGGACGGCGAGGACTTCGCCGCGGTGTCGCGCTTCGGCGGTGCGCTGATCAAGCTGGTGCCGACCGAGTGGGGCGCGCCGACCTTCGAGATCGATGGCATCAAGATGCTGCCCAGCGCGCAGCTGTCGCCGTTCGAGGACGCGCGGCGCAAGGTGGCGCTGGTGGAACCGCGCGGCAAGCAGGTGCTGGATACCTGCGGCGGCCTCGGCTATTTCGCGGCCTGCGCGCTGGAGGCCGGTGTGGCATGCCTGCACTCGTTCGAGAAGAACGCCGACGTGCTGTGGCTGCGCACGCTCAATCCGTGGTCGCCGGATCCGGCCACCAGCGATGGCCGCCTGCAGCTGACCCATGGCGATGTCGGCGCCGCCATCGGCGGCATCGCCGATGCGTCGATGGACGCGATCCTGCACGACCCGCCACGTTTCGGCATCGCCGGCGAACTCTACGCGCAAACCTTCTACGACCAGCTCGCGCGGGTGCTGCGCCGCGGCGGCCGGCTGTTCCACTACACCGGCAGTCCGAACAAGCTCACCAGCGGGCGCGACGTGCCGCGCGAGGTGGCCAGGCGCCTGGAGAAGGCCGGCTTCGCCGCGCAACTGGCGCTGGACGGAGTGCTGGCCACGCGCCGCTGAGGCGATCGCCTCCGCCGCATCAGATCGACGCGAGAATGTGCTCGCGCAACCAGCGGTGCGCCGGATCGCGGTGCACGCGCTCGTGCCAGAGCATGGCCATCTCGTAGCCGGGCAGCTCCAGCGGCGGCGCGCACACCCGCAGGCCGGGCTGGTCGCGCACCAGGCGCTCGGGCAGCATCGCCACCAGGTCGCTGCGCTGGAGCGCGGCAACGACGAACTGGAAGTGCGGCACCGACAGCACCACCCGCCGCTGCAGGCCGCGCGTCCGCAACGCCGCATCGGTAGCGCCGCTGAAGCCGCCGCCGTCGGGCGAGACGATGACATGCTCGAGCGCGCAGAACTGCGCCAGGCTCGGTCGACGTCGCAACCGCGGATGGCCGGCCCGACCGACCAGCACGTAGTGTTCGGCGAACAGCGTGCGCCGGCGCAGGCCGGGCGGCGCGTCGGCGACGGTGTGCAGGGCCAGGTCGATCTGGCCCTGTTCGGCCTGCTGCGCGATCGACGGCGGCGACAGCTGCAGCACCGCCAGTTGGGTGCCCGGCGCCACCCGACGCAAGGCGGCGATCGCCGACAGCAGCACGGTGGAGGCGCCGTAGTCGCTGGCCGCCACCCGCCACAGCGTCTGCGCGCGCGCCGGATCGAACGGCGCGTCCGGTGCCACCGCCTGCTGCAGCGCCTGCAAAGCCTCGCGCAACGGGACGCGCAGCGCGTCGGCGCGTGCGGTGGGCCGCATGCCGCGCGGCCCCGGCAGCAGCAACGGATCGCCCAGCGCTTCGCGCAGCTTGGCCAGGTGCACGCTGACCGACGGCTGCGACAGATGCAGGCGCGCCGCGGCGCGGGTCACGTTGTGCGTGTCGAGCAACGTGTCCAGGGTCAGCAGCAGATTGAGGTCCAGGCGCCGCAGATCAACCATGGCAATAGCGACTATCAAGGCAATTCATTTCCACTATAGCGAAGCGCGGCCTAGCGTGGAGACCTTCCCTCACCGAGAACCCGCATGAACGTCCTGCTGGTCTATGCCCATCCCGAACCCGCCTCGCTCAATGGCGCCCTCAAGCAGGCGGCGGTACACCGCCTGCAGGCCGCAGGCCATCGCGTGCAGGTGTCGGACCTGTATGCGATGGACTGGAAAACCACCGTCGACGCGCAGGACAGCCTGGACGGCGCCGCGGACGCGCGCTTCGATCCTTCGCGCGACTCGCAGCGCGCCTTCGCCAGCGGCCGTCAGCGCGCGGACATCGCCACCGAGCAGGACAAGCTGCGCTGGGCCGATGCGCTGCTGCTGCAGTTCCCGCTGTGGTGGTTCTCGATGCCGGCCATCCTCAAGGGCTGGGTGGACCGGGTGTATGCCTGCGGCTTCGCCTACGGCGTCGGCGAACACTCCGACACGCACTGGGGCGACCGTTACGGCGAAGGCACGCTGGCCGGCAAGCGCGCGATGCTGATCGTCACCGCCGGCGGCTGGGAATCGCACTACGCACCGCGCGGCATCAACGGGCCGATCGACGACCTGCTGTTCCCGATCCAGCACGGCATCCTGCATTACCCCGGCTTCGAGGTGCTGCCGCCGTTCGTGGTGTACCGCAGCGGACGCATGGATGCGGCGCGTTTCGCGCAGACCAGCGCGGCGCTGGGCGAACGGCTGGACACGCTGTTCAGTACCGCGCCGATCGCGTTCCGCAAGCAGAATGCAGGCGACTACGCGATCCCGGCACTGACGCTGCGGGAGGAATTCGCGCCCGGCCGCAGCGGCTTCGGCATCCATGTGGTCGACGCGGACACGCAAGCGGCGGCGACCTCCGACCGCACAGCGTCGGCACCAGCGACGTAGGCGCGGCGCCGACAGCGCACCTGTAGGATGCAGCGACGCTATCCCGTTGGAGCCGCCGCGCCGATGTCCACCGCCGTCTTCGTCCGCCTGCTCGCCGTGTGCAGCGCCGCCTTGCTCGGCGCCTGCGCCACGCAGGCGCCACGCATGCCCGAGCGCACGCCCAGCGAGGTCAAGGCCGACATCACCCGGCGTATCCCGGCCACGGTACCCGATCGCCGCGGCTGGGCCGACGACGTCTACGTGGCCCTGGCCTCGCAGAGTCTGGGCACCAATGCCGAAAACATCTGTGCGGTGCTGGCGGTGATCGAACAGGAATCGACCTACCAGACCAATCCACCGGTGCCGGGGCTGGGCAAGATCGCCCGGGCGGAACTGCAGCGGCGCGCGGCGGCGGTGCATGTGCCGGCGTTCGCGCTGGATGCAGCGCTGCAATTACGCGGGCCGGATGGACGCAGCTATGCCGAGCGCCTGGCCGCCGCGCGCACCGAACAGGATCTCAGCACCATCTTCGAGGACATCGCCGGCAGTGTGCCGCTGGGCCGGCGCCTGTTCGGCGACCTCAACCCGGTGCACACCGCCGGGCCGATGCAGGTGAGCATCGCCTTCGCGCAGGCGCATACCGACGGCTATCCGTATCCGCTGAGCGACGGCGTGCGCCACGCGGTGTTCACTCGCCGAGGCGGCATCTGGTTCGGCACCCGCCACCTGCTCGGCTACCCGAACGAAGCGGCGATGCTGTACCGCTTCGCCGACTTCAATGCCGGCTGGTACGCCAGCCGCAATGCCGCGTTCCAGGCCGCGCTAGCGCGCGCCAGCGGCCTCTCGCTCGCCCTCGATGGCGATCTGCTGACGCCCGGCGCAGACCTCGACGCCCCCGGCGCCACCGAGCGCGCCGCACGCAGCCTGGGCACGCAACTGGGCATGGACGCGCGCACGATCCGCCGCGAACTGCAGCGCGGCAGCGAGGCGGATTTCGCCGACAGCGCGCTGTATCGCCAGGTGTTCGCGCTGGCCGACCGCGATGCCGGCAAGCCACTGCCACGCGCGGTACTGCCGGGCATCGCCCTGGAAAGCCCAAAGATCACCCGCAAGCTCACCACCGCCTGGTTCGCGCAGCGCGTGGCCGAGCGCTGGCAGCGTTGCCTGGCCAAGTGACGGCCGCGGCGATCCGCCGACCCAACGCTACTTCGGTTTGCGTAACGCCATCAGCGCCCAGCCCGTGGCGATGGCCAGCGCCAGCAACACGAGGCAGACCACGCTGTCCCACGCGATCGAGAACCAGTAGCGGCCTGGATCGGTCGCCAGCAGATAGATCCGCTTCGGCCCGGCTCTCGGTACGCCGATGTACACGCCGCTCTGCAGCGCTTTCGCCAGCAGGTACAGCTTCATCGCGGCGACCGCCACCATGACCGCCGCCATCAACATCAACACGGGCCGTTCCAGACGCGCGACCAGCCGTTGCAGGCGCGTGGGTGTCGACATTGGCGGGGGCGGTCGTCGTTTGCGTTTGCCCATGGCCTCCTCGCCTGCACTGGGGACAGCATTCTAGAGCGCTGCTGGAGAATGCAGTCACAACGCACTACCGATGCAGCGCATCGCACAGGACAAGATGTCTCGCCTGCGCCGCAGCGCCTGCACTATTCCACGGCACGCTGCCCTGGCGCGCCCAGCAGGCCGATCCGGCGGAACCACAGTTCCAGCGGCACCGTGACCAGCGGCGGCAGCGCCGCCAGCAGGCTCAGCGCCCACGCCCACCAGGGCCAGCGCAACCACAGTGCCGCGAGCAGACTGGCGACCACGTACAGCAGGAACGCCAAGCCATGCAGACGGCCGAACAGCCACACGCCCAGCTCGGTGGTCTGGGTGCCGTACTTGAGCAGCATGCCGAGCAACAGGCCGGCCCAGGTCAGGCCTTCGAACACGGCGGCAGCGGCGAACAGCCGGCCCACCGGCGACAACGGACGGGAAGAAGACAAGGACACACGCAACTCCAGTGAGGGAACGAGGCCGCGACGCGATGGCGGCGGCGACGCCCGCTGGCACCTGCATTGTAGAGCGTGTCCTTGCGCGTGGCGCACAGGCGCGACTCGGTCAGGGCAGGCGCTGCGGTCGCATCGACCGAAGCGCTCCATCATCCCGTGGCCGGCAATGCGCCGTAGCACACCGCGGCAGTCCTCAGCGACGCTGTTCCAGCACCGCCACGTCGTCGGGCGCCAGTTGCACCGTGTCGTTGCTCGGCGTCGGACCCAGCAGCGCGCGCATCGGCGCCGGCAGCCGCACGGTGTGCGCGGTGGCGCCGTGGTTGATCAGCACCACGATGCGGCGCGCGCCGTCGCTGCGCACGCCCACTTCCACATCCTCCGGCACATCGGCCAGCGGCGCCTGCACCCCGGCGTCGCGCAACCAGTCGCCGGTGAGGCGATCCAGCGTGGCGTCGTCGAACCAGCCGCCGACATAGCTGATGCGGCCCTTGCCGACGCGCCGGGTCAGCAGTGCCGGCGCGCCGTCCAGCCATCCATTGGCTGCGCCGTACTGCAGCGGTGCGGTGGTTTCGGCGGCGGTGGCCTGCAACTGTTCGGCCCAGATTTTGGCGCTGCCGTCGGCGCCCGCACCGGCCAGCGGGATCGGCTTGTCCAGCGCATAGAACTGCTCCACGCGCCCACCGAGCAACGCCGCCAGCGGACCAGGCTGGCGCTGCGGATGCAGTCCGTTGTCTATGTCCTTCATGCCGCTGCGCGGCCCCAGCACCAGATGCCCGCCGTGTTCGACATAGGCCTTCAGCCGCTGTGCCTGCGCCTCGGTCAGCACGTTCAGCGCCGGCGCCACCACCAGCTTGTAGCGCTCCAGTGGCGCCATCGCCGAGACCACGTCGACCACCTGCGCCTGCTGCCGCAGCGGCCGGTAGAAGCTCTTCATCTGCACGACCGGATCGAAGTCGGCCGCGTGCTTCTGGAAGCCGATCGCCCAGCGGCTGTCGAAGTCGTTGATCAGCGCCACCTGCGCCTGCGGCGTGGTGCCGGCCAGCGCCGGACCGGCCTTGGCGAACTCCGCGCCGACCTGCTGGATCTCCGCATACACCGGCACCGGCGTGCCGTCGGCGCCGACCAGGGTGCCGTGGTATTCCTCCTGCCCGTTGGGCGCGGCGCGCCACTGCCAGTACGAGACCGCATCGGCGCCATGCGCCACCGCCTGCCACGCCATCGCGCGTACCTGGCCCTTGCGCAGCGCCACGTTGGTCGCGCGCCAGTTGACGAAGCCCGGCTGGGTTTCCATCACCCAGTAGTTGCGCTGCTTGTAGCCGCGGGTCAGATCGTGGCGTGCCGCATTGTCCACCCAGTCGTAGCGCTCGCCGGCGACGTAGTCGTCCCAGGCGGCGATGTCGAGCACGTCGTGCACGGTGTAGGCGTCAAAGCCGGCGAACCAGCCCATGGTGTTGGTGGTGATGAACTGGCGCGGATCGGCATGCGGGCGGATCGCGTCGATCTGGTTGCGCGAATAGTCGGCCCAGGTGTCGCTGACGAAGCGCTTCCACTCCAACAGCAGCGCCGGATTTTCCTCGTCCTCGCGCACCGGGATCTGCGCGAAGTCGTTGTAGGTCTGGCTCCAGTAGGCGGTGGCCCAGCGCTGGTTGAGCGCCTCGATGCTGCCGTACTTGCGCTGCAGCCAGGCGTGGAACTGCGCCTTGGCCTCGGGATCGAACGAGGACTGCGCGTACTCGTTGTCCAGTTGCCAGCCGACCACGTGCGGGTTGTGCCCGTAGCGCTGCGCCATCTGCTCGGCGATGGCATGCGCGAAGCGCCGGTAGCGTGCGCTGGCAAAGGAGAACTGCTGGCGGTTGCCGTGCTCGTCGCGCACGCCGTCCTCGCTGACCCGCAAGGTGTCCGGATAGGCTTGAGTCAACCACGCTGGCGGCGCCGCGGTCGGCGTGCCCAGCACCACCACCATGCCATGGCGCGCGGCAGCGGCGATGGCGCGGTCCATCCAGTCGAAGTCGTACTGTCCCTCGCGCGGCTCCATCCGGCTCCAGGCGAACTCGCCGATCCGCACCACGCGCACGTGCGCCGCCTGCATCAGCGCCAGATCGTGCTCCCACTGGGCCTCCGGCCACTGCTCCGGATACCAGGCCACGCCCAGCAACAGCGGCGCGACGTCGCGATAACGGGTGGCCTGCGCCTGCGCCAGCATCGGCAGGCAGAGCAGAATCGACAGCATCGCAGCGAACAGGGCAAGGCCGCAGCGTTGCGGAATACGGAACAGTGGCATGCGCAACATCCTTCGCAAGAGGAAACGCCGGCACGCCCCCTGCGCTGTGCCGGCGCCTGCATTGTGCGCAGTTTTGCCATGCGCGCACTTGTGCATCTTGCGGCGTTTGCACGCGCAACTGCGCACAATCCGCACGCCGTACCTCACGCCGCAACCGTGTGGTGCACCGCGCTGCACGCATCATGCAGCGCGACGCAGGCGCTGATGTGGATTGAGGAGACGTTAGCGCTTGAGGTGCGCCTCCGGTCTCACTTGCCCGCTTTGGACGATGGCGACATTGAAATGGTCATCTGCGCTGGCTAGCGTCACGCCTCCCCCAACCGCTGGACACGCCATGAAGACCCCTCGTTTGCTCGGCACCTTGCTCGCCGCGGCCGCCACGCTGTTCTCGGCCGGCACTGCCCTGGCGCAGACCGTCACCGTGACCCCGAGCGAGGTCCACCAGACCATCCAGGGCTTCGGCGGCATGAACGGCGCCGGCTGGATCGCCGACCTCACCCCGGCCCAGGTCGACCTGGCCTTCGGCAGCGACACCGGGCAGATCGGCCTGTCGATCATGCGCATGCGCATCGATCCGTCCAGCTCCGGCTGGAGCCAGCAGGTGCCGTCGGCGGTGCGGGCCCGCGCGCACGGCGCGGTGCTGCTGGCCACGCCGTGGTCGGCGCCGGCCTACATGAAGTCCAACAACAACCTCAACAACGGCGGCAAGCTGTTGTCGCAGTACTACGACGCCTACGCCAAGCACCTGCTGGATTTCACCGCCTACATGGACAGCAAGGGCGCACCGATCTACGCCCTGTCGCTGCAGAACGAGCCGGACTGGCATCCGGACTACGAGTCGGGCGACTGGAACGGCACCGACTTCCTCAATTTCATCAGCGCGCAGGGTGCGAAGTTCGGCAAGTTCAAGCTGCTCGCCGCCGAGTCGCTGGGCTTCAACACCGCGCTGACCGACCCGGTGCTCAACAGCAGCGCCGCCCAGTACCTGTCCATCGTCGGCGGGCACCTGTATGGCGTGCAACCCAAGGACTACCCGCTGGCGCGCAGCAAGGGCAAGCAGCTGTGGATGACCGAGCACTACACCGACAACACCGACGGCAACGCCTGGCCGTCCGCGCTCGGCGTGGGCAGCGAACTGCACAACAGCATGCTGGCCAACTACAGCGGCTACATCTGGTGGTACATCCGCCGCAGCTACGGGCTGATCGCCGAAAACGGCACGGTGAGCAAGCGCGGCTACGTGATGTCGCAATACGCACGCTTCGTGCGTCCGGGGTCCGTGCGCATCGGCGCCACCGCCGCGCCGTATAACGACGTCGCGGTCAGCGCCTACAAGACCCCGAGCGGCAAGCTGGTTCTGGTGGCGGTCAACACCGGCACCCAGCATCGGCAGCTCACCGTGCGCGTGCCCGCCGGCAGCGCCACCGCGTTCACCAAGTACAGCACCTCCTCCAGCCTCAACGTCGGCTACGGCGGCAAGTACAGTGTCGCTTCGGGCCAGACTGCGGTCTATATCGACCCGCAGAGCGTGGCGACGCTGGTCGGCGAGTGATAGGTACGATGGCCTGAGTGAGTTGGATCGACCCGCGGCAGCTGAGAGCTGCCGCGGGCCTATTTTCCAGCTACTTTTGAGTTACATCGTCTCTGTGCCGCGCCTTGCGGCAGCGCCGCGACTCGCCACGGATGCGAAAGCTGGCGATCACCCCAGCTTGGCCAGGAACCCCAACAGCGCCTGATTGAACTCCTCGGCATGACTGGTGTTGCAGCCATGCGGCGCATCCCTCAGCAACACCACGTCGCTGCCGGCGATGGCGCGATGGGTGCGCTGGCCGGAGCCTTCGTACGGCACCGTGGCGTCGGCATCGCCGTGCAGCACCAGGGTCGGCACGTCGACCTTCTTGATGTCCTCGCGGAAATCGGTGGTGCCGAACGCCTCCATGCAGCCCAGCGCCGCGGTCTGGTCGCTCTGCAAGCACAGCGCGATCGCTTCCTGGCGCTGCGCCTCGCTCACCTTCAACGTGCCGTGGGCGCTGAAGAAGCCGCGGGTGAAGTCATCGAAGAAGGTCTCGCGCGAGGCCTTCAGCCCCTGCTCCATCTCCTGCGCCTGCTCCTTGCTCAGCGGCCCTTCCGGGTTGTCGTCGGTCTTGAGCATGTACGGCGGCACCGCGGAGGCGAACACTACCGCTGCCAGCTTCTCGGTGCCATGCCGCGCCACGTAGCGCGCCACCTCGCCACCGCCCATCGAGAAGCCGACCAGCACCGCCTCGCGCAGTTGCTTGTCTTCGATGATGCCGGCCAGGTCGTCGGCCAGGGTGTCGTACTCGTAGCCGTCGGCCGGCTTCTCCGAACGGCCGAAGCCGCGGCGGTCGTAGGCGATGACCCGGTAGCCCGCCTGCTGCAGCGGCCCGACCTGGTCCTTCCACGCCTCGGCCGACAGCGGCCAGCCATGGATCAGGATCACCGGACGACCGGCACCGCCGGTATCTTCGACATGCAGACGGACGCGCGCGTTGGTTGCAGCCATGGGCAAGACCTCGTGGTGGGGAGTCACGGCAGCTTCTCCCGCTCCATGTCCTGCCCGCGTGAGCGCCGTGTGTCGGGTCGTTTAACGCGGTGCGAAAGCGCTCAACCGATCCGCGATACGGCGCGCGTCAACTGCGCCAGCGCGTCCCGCGCAATACTGTGGAATGCCGCGGACACATGCACGTCCTCGATGACACGCTCCCAGAACTGCACCGCCATGCCGGCCGCCGCACGCCAGTCGTCGCGCTGTTCTGGTGTCGGCAACGGCACCACATAGGCGCGCTCTACCACCTCGCCGCTGGCCGCAGGACGGAACGCCATCGGCAACATGTCGTAGATCGGTGCCAAGGCAAGCGGCAAGACATCGCCCAGCATCAGGCCCGCGTTGCCCAGATGCATGTCGTTGTTGCCGATCAGTGCGCCGAACCAGCCGCACACACGCAGGCGCTGCGCATCTGCGTCGCTCAGCCAGCCTTCGCGCTGCAGTTGCGGTGCGAACGACCACCAGTCGATGCGCCCATGGCCGAAGTAAGCCGCATCCACCGCGGCCAGCGAGACGAAGCCGCGCCGTCCCAGCACAGGCGTACGGTCGAAGCGCGTCGATTGCAGGAACACGCGACCGTCGCTCTCGAGCAGTTCGCTCTCGGCGGCGGCGATGCCGTGCGCACGCAGGACGTCGCTGGCCAGGTGCTCACACCGCAGCAGGTCGCTCCAACGTTGCGCGGCCGGCGTGCCGGCACGCTCGCTGAACTTGACGATGACCGGCGTGTAGCCGCCTTCCGTTTGCAGCGTTGCCGTGAACTTGGGTTGCTCACCGCCAGCCGACGAGCCCACCGGCTCGCCCAGCAACGCCTTCTCGGCATGCTGCGGATACAGACGCCGCCGCTCCGCCTGCGGTATCACATCGACTGGCTGCAGCGCGGCTTGCTGCGCGCGCTGTAACGCAAACTCGCCCAACACCAGATCGCCGGGTTGATCCTCGCCGTGCCGCAGCAGAGCCAGCACCACATCGTCGGGCTGCCAGCGCTGCAGATCCTGCGGCGCGCCGATGTCTTCGGCCACGCGCCTCGCAAAGGCCCGGCCAAGGAAGCCCTGCGGGCGCTGGTCGTCCAGAAACCACGGAAGCCCTGGAAACAGTCCACTGGCGAAGTCGCCATGGATCAGCGCGGGGCACGTGACCTGGGGAACGAACAGATAGCCATCGCCGTGCATGGCGTGCAGATGGCCGAGCGTTTCGGCACGACCGCTCGGATCGATGCGGAACAACGGCCAACGATGGCCTGCACGGCCTAGCGACCGGGTGAGCGCATAGCGTGTCGCCCGAGCTTTGCCGATCCGCAGCACCTGCTCGCCAGCACTGGCCAACAGGCGCGATACCGTCGGTTGACTGATCTCCAGCACATCGCCGATTCGGGCCGCCGTCACGGCCTTTTCGCTGCGCAAGAGGGCAACAAGATCGCGTAGCCGGTCATCGCTCATACCGGCATTGAATAGATTTAAGAATAAATAGTCAAGCGAACTAACTACTGGAACTGGCCGCTTTCGGCCAACGCAGGCTTAAGAGCTCGAACCAGAGTGCAACTCTTGAATAGATACAAGAATTGATTTTCACATTATCGGCAGCTGGCGCCAGACTGCCGATAGATGTCAACCCTTTGAAATACAAGTATAAAAGCGTCTAGCCGCTGATGTGCTCGCAGACTGGGGACGACAAGCGCTGCATGCTGGCTGCATCTTAAGTCCAGTTGTCGTTGCCGAAGTCACCGTCGTCCTGGAAGTCCTGGCCCATGTCCTGCTGCGGCGTGTCGTCGTAGTAGTTGTTGGTGATGTTCTCGACTACCGTCTCCTGCGGCGCGCCGCCGCCGAACAGGCCGCCGCCGTGGTGGCCGCCCAGCAGGCTTTCCACGCCCTCGAACAGGAACATGCCGCCGGCCACGCCGGCCGCCGTGGTGGCCGCGGTGCTGAGGAAGCTGGGGCCACGCGCGGCGGCCGGTGCCGGCGTCGGCTCCGCGGCCGCAGCGCCACCGCCGAACCAGCGCTCGCGCCAGCCGGGCGCACCGGCGCCCGCGACGCCTGTGGTGGCGGGCGCCGGGGGCAACGGCGGCGGCGCCGCATTGAAGCCCTGGCCCAGGAAGCTGGCCGGCGGCGGCGGGGGCGTGGCCGCCTGCTGCAACTGCGCGATCTGCGCCTTGGCGGCCTCCAGCGCGTGCTCCAGCAGCAAGGTGCGCTGCACCAGCAGATACGCGGCATCGGGTTGATCGGCCAGGCGCGCGTGGATCAGCGCGTCGGCCTGCGGATCTTTGGCCACCCCGCTGGCGCTGCGCAGGCGCGCCAGGAAGTCTTCGAGAAGCTGCTGTTCTTGCGGAGTCATACCCGTACCTGGATGCGATGACCGGCCCAGTGCCGGCACGGCACGGTATGGGCATGGCCCGGCGCAGGCCAAGGGTGCGTCCGAGCTCCGGTGTATCGGCATTCATCAATCGCGCGCGCCAGGACAACCAGACCGGCAGCCGCACTGGCGAACTCCGACATTCTTCCGACAACGCGCGTCAGGTATGCCCCCACTCCAAGCGCAGACGCCTTGATTATTCCTCGTCGATGTCCGCACTGGAGGAGGACGTCGCATGCGGCAGCCGCGCCGCCCACATGTTGTCGACCAGGTTCGGATACGGGCGGCCGTTCTCCTCGGCGCGCTGCTTCGCCGCTTCCTTCTGCGACGGCGACAGCGGCTGGCTGCGTTGACCGCGCGGATTCGGCTTCTTCCACGGAGGCGTCTTGGACGAGGACATGGGCGTCAGGGTGAGCGGAGAGGAGCCATCGTGATCCGGCCATGCGTGCGTGGAGGGTGAAGGTGCCAGCGGTCGGCTGTGCCGACACTTAGCCATTCAACATCTTGCCGGCGGAGGTGCGCCCCCCCTTCGTCATTCCATCAAACTCGCCAGACACCGGCTTGCTTGGCGATCCTCGCACTCCACGACGCGTAAGATTGCACCGCGCCAACTCGAGCCCACACTGCATCACCTCCACCATTGCCAGCCAACTGAGCGGAAGCCAATATCGGCGTCGCCGAGCGATGGTTGGAATTATTTACCCACCGGAATGCGTATGAGCAAGCAACACACAGACATCAGCAAGTTCCTCAGCTTTGTGCTTCGCCACGAGCCACAGGCCGCTGGCATTACCCTCGACAGCGAAGGCTGGGCGGAGGTCGATGCGTTGATCGCAGGTGCTGCGCAAAGCGGCAGGACGCTCGACGCAGATCTCATTCGCGCCGTGGTGGACAGCAGCGACAAAAAACGCTTCGCACTGTCGGAAGATGGCCGGCGCATCCGTGCTGTCCAGGGCCATTCGACTGAGAGCGTCGCCATTCAGTACGAAGCCAAGGTGCCGCCGGAGTTCCTCTACCACGGAACCGCCTCACGGTTTCTGGACGCGATCCTGGCCGAGGGCTTGCGTGCGGGCCAACGGCATCACGTGCACCTGTCGCAGGACATCGCCACCGCGACCACGGTCGGGCAACGTCATGGCAAGCCGGTTGTCCTGAAAGTCGAAGCCCTGCGAATGCACCAGCAGGGCTTTACCTTCTTTCAGGCGGACAATGGCGTCTGGCTCACCCAGGCAGTTCCGAGCAGCTTTCTTTCGGAAATCTAGTTCCTGTGGCTATCTCGCTTGGGCACCCATACCGCGTGTGCGACTGGGCAGCGACATCCAGGGACTCATAATCCTTTGCTCCGATTTGGCGGGCGTTACGAGACGATCCCTGCATTACTCCGAATCCACCCCCGCCAGCGCGAACACCCAGCGCGGCACCACCGGTTCGCCGGCATAGAAGTCCTTCGGCTTGTCCTCGGCCATCGCCCAGCGGTGCAGCCAGCTGATCCCGCCAGGGCCGGTGTACCCCTCGGCGTGGGTGTAGGCGGGATCGCGCAATGCCTCCTCCAGGCCGATGAAGGCATAGCCGCGGCGGCGCGTGGCCGCGACCAGCTCGGGGAAAGCGGCGGCGTTGAGCGCGTTCGCGTGCATCAGCCAGACCTGTGGGATGCGGCGGCCGAACAGGGCCTGCGATTCGCACTCGAAGAAATCCAGCTTGTTGAGCATGTATGGCACGTAGCCCTTGCGCAGGCGCAGCAGCATGGCGTCGCGCGCCGGGCCTGCCGGCTCGTCCAGCACATGCGCGTAGGCGAACGCCCAGACCCACTCGCCGCTGTCCACGGTGACCGGCGCGATGCGGTAGCCATGCGCTGCCAGGAACGCGTTGACCGCCTCGCGGTCGGCAACGCTGCGGCCGGTCGCGAGGTACGGATGACGGAACCACTGCAGCGGCTGGCCGCGCTCGGCGAGCAACGGCCGCAACGTGCGCTCGCCACGCACGATCGCGTCTTCGTACGCCGGCACGCCGACCTGATGCAGGTTCACGTGGCCGTAAGTGTGGTTGCCCAGCGCATAGCCGGCATCCAGCCAGTCGCGCAGCATCGCCACGCGTTGCGGCTGCACCTGTCCGTCCTGCTCCAGCTTGTCTTCGTTGACGAAGCCAACGACGGGTACCTGCGCCTGCCGCAGCGAGGCCATCAACTGCGCATGCAGCGCCGGCAACTGGGCAGGCGGCGTCTGCTCGATGCGCTGCCACGGCAGGTCGTCGATGGTCACCGCAATGCGGCGGGTGTCGTCCTGGGCCTGGGCGAATGCGGCGAAGCACAGCAGGGCTGGCAGCAGCAGGCAGCGAAGCAGTTTCATTGAACGTCCCTGAGAGTTGGGACGCCAGTCTATACGGATGGTCGCCACCGCCGACATGGCACCATGTGCAAGATCCGCACCCGCGCGGCGACATAACATCAGGAAACGACGGAATGAGGAAAGCGCTTTGGCTTGTCTGGACGTGCCTGCTGCTCGCCGGGTGCACGAACACGGCGCAGGCGCCCGCGGCAGCGTCTGCAACGAAGGAGGCCACCACGCAACCGGTGCCACCTCCCGCACGCACGGTAGCGACGCAGTTCGGTGGTCAGCGCGGCAGCGGTGCGCCGTACGAACTGGCTGGAAGCCAGGTGTGGGATGTCCCCGATCCCGTGTCCGGCCGCACTTACCAGGTGTTCGTGGCGTTGCCTGCCGGCTATGCCGACCATCCCGAGCGGCGCTACCCGGTGCTGTACGCCACCGATGCCGACTACGCGTTTCCGGTGGCGCGGCAGATTGCGCGGCGCTTGAACGGCGAAGGTCCGGCTATCGAGGACTTCATCCTGGTCGGCTTGTCGTATGCACTCGGCGATGAGCCGATGCCGAGCCGGCGCCGCGACTACACGCCCACCACCGAGGCCGGCGATGTTGCGGCCGCCGGTGCCACTCACGGGGGTTCCAGCACCTACATTGCGTACTTGCGCGACCACGTGCTCCCTTTCGTTGGGCAGCACTATCGCACCGATGAAGCGCGGCGCCTGTTCCTTGGCCATTCGTACGGCGGCCTGCTCGGTACGCAGATCCTGCTGAGCACACCCGAGCTGTTTTCCGGCTACATCCTGGGTAGTCCGTCGTACTGGTTCGGCGCGCATGCCATGCGCGCCGAGGAAGCGCGCTTCGCCTCCAGTCACCGCGATCTGCCGGCACAGGTCTACATGTATGTCGGCGAGTACGAACAGCGCCGCTACGGCAAGCGCTACGACATGGTGACCGACGCGCAGCAGATGGTGCAGACCTTGCGCGGACGGCACTATCGGTCGCTGCGCCTGCAGTTGGACGTGCTGGACGACGAGGATCACCTGGGCGTGGCGCCGCGCGGGCTCACCCATGGCTTGAAGTTTCTGCTGGGTGTTCCTCAGCAGTGAGGCGCGGCGCGCACGCCGCCGGTCGGGCGGATACTGCATCTCCACGGATGGCGTTGTCGCGGCTGAAGCCGTTCCCACAGGTGCCGGCCGGCCGCCGTTAAAGGTCTTCTAAAGCAACGCCATTTACTGGCACGTGTTCGCAGAGGTTTACTGAAGGCACTGCGCAAAAGCCGGTCAATACTTGAGCGCATCCGCCGTCGGCGCCACTGGCGCGAAGCGTGCGCCGCTGAAATCGTGCAGCAACCGGAATACCTGGGCACCCCGCTGCGCCACTTCGCGGAAGTCGCTCTTGCGCAGACGATAGAGCCTGCCCTCGCGCGCGAACACCAGGTCGCCGCAATCCCAGTCGGCCCAGTCGCTGCCCGGCAGGTCGACCAGCATGGTGCCGTCGCGGTCCAGCACCCGGTGATCCTGGCCATACCAGGCATGGTTTTCCTGGCCGACTGCATGCAGCAGCGACTGCAGGCGGCGGCCATTGGCGCCGAGCTTCTCGCGCACGCGCGGGCGGCTGAAGCGGAACAATGCGCCGCTGCGCAACCCGCCACGTTCGCCCTCGCCGTCATCGCGCAACTGCCAGCCATCGCGCTCGCGCAACACGCCGTCGATCGGCTCGTCCTCGCCGCCGCCCGAATGCGTGCCGAACGGCCGCACCTGCAGATGGTGCGGCAACTGGAAGCCGGTCGGCATCGGAAAAGGATCCCGCCCCTCGCGTGGCCGGTGGTTCAACAACAAGGTCCGCTCGTCCTCGAACATCCCGCCGCCGCCCCAGCAGTCGCCCTTCGGCCACAGCGCCAGCGCAGTGAAGAACGGCGGCCGCGACAACGCCGTCCAGGTGCCGAAGTTGCCGCGCTGCTTGGAGGCGAAGTACACCAGCAGCCGCCCCGACGGCGACAGATCGCAACGCCGCTCGTAGATGCGGCCCTTGAACCACTGGCCGTGCACGAACGTGTCGTCGCGCAGATCCCAGTGGATCAGCTGCACCTGCTTGCTCGGCCCGCGGCGGAAGATCACGCCGGTGCGGGTGTCACGCGCCAGCAGGGCGAACAGGCGGGTCGCCGGCAGGCGCTGCGACATTGAGGATTGTGCGGACTCCATCTGCGGATCTCCTCGCAAGACAGGGCTGTCACAGTGGCAGACCCGCGGCACAGCGACAACCGCTGAGGCGCGCCGCATTCGCGACGCGCATGCCACCACCGATGTCCGCGAGCGGCAGGCCACCCGAGCCCGCCTCAACCGCGTCATGCTACTTGGCGATCACCGACGTCCCCGACGGCACCATGTAGCAGGCCTGCGCCTTGGCACAGGCCTCGGCATTGATCTCGGCGATCTGGCTGGCCAGGTACTGCTCCGGGGTCAGGCCCATGCGGTTGCGGTAGGCGTTGTCCGCATCGGCCTTGGCCACCTGCTCCTGCTCGCGCTGGCGCTCGGCGGTGGTGGCTTCCACCAGGGTCTTGACCCGCTGCTGCTGCGCCGCGGTCAGGTTCATCTGCTGCAGCACGTCCGGATTGGGGCGGGCGCGGCCGAGGGTGATGTTCTGGATCTGGATTGGCAGGCCCTGTTCCTTGACCAGGGCGCGCACGTTCTCGGTCACCGCCTCGTCGATCTTCCGTGCACTGTCCGGGTCGCTCATCATCCGCGTCATGTCATAGCGCTTCACCTGGTCGCGCACGATCGCCGCGTACTGGCTGGCGACGTTGTTCTTGAACCAGTCCTGGCCGAATCCGGACAGCAGCCGCGCCGGCGCGGTGATGCGGTATTGGATCTGCGTGGAGAAGTCCAACAGGATGTTGTCGCTGGACGAGAAGTCGTCGAAGGCCACCTGCACCGTCTGCGGCGTGGTGTCCACGTACACCGCCGACGTCGTCATCCACGTGTAGGTGCGGCCGGGATCGCGCACGTCGTCCAGGCGGATGCCACCCTTGCCGAACAGCAGCGGCTTGTCCACCAGCACCGCCTGCTGCCCCGGATCGGGCGAGACCACGGTACAGCCGCACAGCAAGGCTGCCACGGCGGCGGCCAGCAGGAAATGTTTCATCGATGTTCCCCTGAAGGACGGCGCCACGCGCCGTCGTGTGCGGGGGATGCTAGCGCATCGTGGGGGGCGAGGCATCTGCTTGGGCATGGGGAGATAGACAACCCATGGACCTACATGAGATCCGAATAGTCGCCGATCTGGTTGCATACCTCTTTCGGCGGATCGGCCAACTTCACTATGCGGCGCTTGCGGGCATCCGCTTCTCCCTTGGGAGACACGATGCGGTACAGCAAGTAAAAGCCATCCATGGATTTCCATAGGCCGAAGCTGGAGAGGCCCGAGAACTGGTAGGCCTTGCCGTCCGACCGGCGAGCGGTGAAGGCGCACTCCGCGTAGCTCCCCCATCCGCAGCTAGCGTTCAGCGTTTGAAGTCCGGCGCTTCCGTCCAGATCGAAATGATAGGTACGGCCTGCATCACTTTCTACGACCATCGGGGTCATCTGTTTTACACCCACCGACGCTCCATCAGTCCAATCGCTGGCTTGGCTGCAAAGTAGGTCGCCCTGATCTACTTCGACGGCGCGGGCAGCAGAAACATTCATCCCCCCACCCAGGAATGCCGCGATCAGCCACCATCGCACTTCTGTCATTCTTCCCGCCTTAGTCGATCTGTCGTCTGTGAAATTGCCCTTCCAACTAGCCAAAGCCTGACCTGCCACGGGCCATCGTCAGGCGCGCTGCTATTTCGCCTTCCTCGTGAAGGCGATCAATAGTTCCGATCCGGCTTCCTCCAAGGCACCGACGTTACCCTCGAAGCGGACGGACACCCGGTATCGGCCGGGCTGCGTATCCCGTATAAAAGCCATGTCCAATTCGCGGTAGGTGACATTCGGAGCAACCAACCCCGCGGCTTCCATCGTTGTGACGTCCGCATCTGCCGCGAAGATACGTGGCACATGCCCATCGCTGTCCAACGCCACGACTCGATACTCGGTACGCCCTATTTCTTCGCTCCGCTGCAATACCACCGGCTGCTCGCCTGCCTCTGTCAATCGATAGAGGTGCAACTGAGCGGTCACGCCGACATCGCGCAGGAGATCGACCTTGGCCGCTGCCGCCTCCCCATCTGCAGCAGCGACCCGCAATCCGATGAAGATCGGCGGCTCAGGATCATCCTCCTGGGGAGGAACAGCGAAATCGAGCGTGATGGCATCAGACAGGAGTTGCGGACTGAGCTTCCTGACCAGCGGCACGGTCGTCCTCGCTACAGGCGACTCCTTGCGATGGAGCCCCTGGCTGGACGCCACTGATTGAGCCGATTCGGGCTGGCATGCTGTCAGTTGCAACGTCGCGGCGACGAAGACCATGCAAAGCACCTGCTTCGATTTCGCCATGAAATCACCTCAATGCTTATGCCATAGAAGTGCCGAATTGCATTCTCGCGCTAGCGCTCAGGGACGCTTATTGCTTCGGGCGCAAGGAATTATCAGGGCCGGTCGAGCCCATCGTCTTGATCCATGCATTCTTGATCGAAAGGTACATCCTTCCCTGCGACACTCGGATGAAGCGCAACGTCGCGCCGATAACCGGAACCGTACTTCTGATAGCGAACAAGCAGTCCATTTTGTAGCCGGAACCGATCTTCTGGCCCTGAGAACGCGGGGCATGCGGCGTAGCTTTTTCCTCCATCTTCGCTGCAATAGCGGATATACAACGTGCCCCCGCGTACTTCCCCCTGCACTTGCCCATCATGGCCGTGCGCGTTGGTTCCCTCGCTCCAATCTCCGGTGACGCGATCGCCATGCTGCTGCAGATGCAGGCCCAGATAATGGCCCAAGTCGCATCTCTTGGCGTAACCCCACTCGCCGGAGAATATGGTGGACTTGCTTGCGTAAGCGGAACCCGCACACGAGGTCATCAACCCCATCACCACAACTCGCGCGACCAGCGACAAGCGCCATCCGCATCGGTGCTGCTTCATCATCGGTCACCCCTTGTACATGGCCTGCGGCTCGTAGGCAGGGAAGATAGCAATCGGTTTCCCTGCGCTCCACCGACCTCCCACCAGATATCCATCCGCAGTCCAGCCTACGCAGGGGCACATCGACTTGACGCGTAGCCGCATCGCGCGTTAAAGAGCAGCAGAGAAGACAGGATCGGCGAAAGGATATGGCGAAAACACGTCCTCTGAAGATGACCTGGCTGGTCTGCGCTGCGATCGCCACGCTGTGCACAGCCGCCTGTTCGGCACAACCACCGGACGCTGCTCCGAAGGCGGGAGCGCGCAAGGAGCAGCCTGCCTTGGCGGCGCCGCATGTTGTGTCCGACAGCACTCCTCCGCCGGGCGAGTACATCACCGACAAGGGATGGGGTCGCCTGCTGATCAAGCAGCAAAACGGCACATTGACCTTCTCCCTGGAAAGCACCACGGGGGAAGACGTCTGCGAGCTGAATGGCACGATAGAGGGACACACCGGCGTCGCCAAGGGGAACAAGGGCCAACCCATCTGCCAGGTGAAGTTCGCCAGTACGCCGCAGGGCATTGACGTAGCGGCTGCCACGCCCGCCGAATGCAAGACGTTCTGCGGCTACAACGGGGATTTCGAGGCGCCCTACCTGCAGGTCAAGGATGGCTGTGGCCGGGACGCGCTGGACCGCACACGGACGACCTTCAAGCGTCTCTATGATGCGAAAGACTACAAGGCGGCGCTCGCTACCTTGTCGCCAGTCGTGCCGAGTTGCCTGCCGACGCTGGAATGGGAAGACGAAGGCGCCATTCGTAACGATCTGGCCATCACCCAGTACAAAAATGGCTTGTATGCGCAGTGCCTTTCCACACTCGACAAGTATGCGGAGGACGCCGCCAAGGACGACGACGCTGCCGTGGAAGGATGGACGCCAATGCTGGCGGACCGCTACCTGGCCATCGTGCGCGCGGCGAGAACCAACATCGGCCTGTGCCGCAAAGGCGCAACGAAGAAGTAGCCCCCAACGCGAGGGAGTGTCATGGCAGAAGGGAATGAGGGCACCACGCCGCCGCCGGCGACCACACTGACGGATTCGGAACTGCGGGCACTGGCCTACTTTGGCGTGGGCATTGGATCAGAAGGAGGCGACAGCGGGAAGAACGTCTCCTATCAACTCTCCTTCGCCGGCAATGTTCGCAATGGGGTGATGACCCCAGTGGGAAACAGCGGCTATTCCATCGGCACCTTGCAAACGGATCTGGGCCAGCATCCCGAGGTAGCCGCGTCTCTGGTGGAGGCGTATCAGACCTGGGCGGGCAGAGCTCATCCGGACTGGGTGCTCACCGAAGCGCAGCAAACCCAAACGGCCAGCGACCTCGGCCGCAACGGGCGTACGATCACGGCCCAGCATGGTCGGGCCTTGGACGCGACCGTCAAATCGCACCTGGATACCTTCCTCACTTCGGATGCGGGCCTCACCTACGTCCACGAGCGTGACACTGCCCAGGTCAACTTGTTGATGCGGCCCGGTAGCGGGGTCAACCAGCTACGGGAGACAGCGCTCTACCAAGGCGCGACACTGGACGAGCAGGCCAAACTGGCCACCATCGTGCTGAAGCTGGAGAACCAAGGCGGGGAGCGCTAATACCCAAGGATCATCGACGGCATCAGTAAGGGAACGATCACCAGCGCGGAAGACGCCCAAACCGTCGTCAACGGATTTCTGCCCAATCATGGTGGGCGAAGCCGAACCGAGCCCGATTACATAGAGACCGGAGCTGCGCACGCCCTTGAGGCGACAGATGTCTTCAACGCCTTGCGCAATGCAGACGCGCGCAGCCCGCTACATCAACCATGGCAGAACGTATTGGCCAATCCACTGGTCAACCCCACGCAGACAGGGCAGGACGCGGCAAGGCCGAATCTCAGCGCGGAATACACGACGGTCAAGAATCTGTTCCTGCAGAAGAGCAATGCCCCTGCGCTGATCGAAGCATTGAACCAGGGCGGAGCCTACGGCTACAACGTCCCTGATCGTCAGGGGCGTCCCAGGCCGCAGTCCACCAGCCTGTACGCCTCGGGCGACGACTTCGTCGTGATGGATGGGAACGGAGTGGGGAAGGCCTACATCGGCGGCGCTTGGAGCGACGTGAATCGTGCAGACCTCACGCGCGTCAATAACCGAGACGGCACCGTCGATCTGAACATCAGCCGCGGCGGCACTACCGATCGGCTGCTCCACCTGGATCCGAATGCACCGGTCTTGCGTCCGCCGCAACCAGTAACCGACCCGGTCGATCAGACACCACCCACACCTGTGCAGCAGGCACCGCTCCCCGGGAACGGAGAGCGCGGTGGCCAACGACAAGGCGCCATTGAATCCAACCCAACGCCCCTATTGCCGACAGACCTGCGCGATCCCGCGCATCCCGGAAACGCGGCATTTCAGCGCACCCTCGGCGAGGTCCACCGCATGGAGGATGGGCAAGGCATTCCGCATGGACCGCACAGCGAGAAGGTAGCCGCTGCACTGATGGTAGAAGCGGAGCGAAGCAAACAAGGCATCACCAATGTCGAGATGCGGGCCGATGGCCAGGTTCAGGGTGTCGCGCGCTACAACGCCTTCGAATCCGAAAAGCGTGTGAACGTGGATCCGCAAAGCGCTCAATCGGGAACAATGGAGACCTACGCTGCGCAGTGGTCACAGGCGCGCTCGCCCCATTACGGCAGCAATGCACCAACAGCAGAGCGAACACCCGAACAAAGCCAGGCATTGGCCCTGCTCCCACCCGAGGATCGGCAGATGTTTGACAAGATCCGCGGCGCGACGCCCGGCCATCTCTCGGACGATGTGGTGGCAAAGGCGTTGTATGCAGCGAAGCAGGATGGCATCGCGGACGCGTCCAAGATTGATAGTGTGCACATGCTGGGAGACCGTCTTGTGGTGAGCGGGACGACGCCCGGCTTCCGTGGCGTGGTGGATGTTTCACAACCAACGCCGCCGCTGCAGGAAACCGCGCATCAAACATTGGCACTCAACCAACAACAGGCGATCGCGCAGCAACAGGATGAGACTCAACGGCAGCAGCGGGCGCAGGACACAGCTACCAGAACGGTGTGAGCAACGCTGAGTGCGGTCGCATCGTCGGTAAAGCTCCAATTGCACTGGCGTCCGCTTTAGGCGGCACAGCCGCTGGACCGCCGGGAAAACTTGTTCTTCGTGCCCGCGTTCAAACCGTGGTGCGCATAGTGACGACAACGCGGTTCTGCAAGACAGGACAGCTGGATGACACCGCTGACCGACGCACAAACATTTGAATCCGCCGCAGGAGCTACAAGCGACCACAGCATGGCGACCCCACTGCCGCCTTAGCGAAAGGCTTTCAGGCAGAACTGCTCCATCGCCTTGCCTTCTTGCGATGCTTTGGTCACCGCACCATTGCGCAAGAACGGCATCAAGTCTCTCGTCACAGAAAGACCCACGGCATTGGATGCCGCGACACTTTCCGAGACACCTTTGACGTGAGGAGCGAGGGCAATCGAAGGTAGATCCCTGCTCCTCACCCATCCCAGTGCCTGCAGTTGCGCGCATGCACCCATCGTGTAAGCCAGGCGTTCTTCCTCCTGCATCTCGGACGTCGTGCCACGGAGGCCACGCAGCAGGTGGAATGTTTCGTGAGCCGTCGTGGAGACGACATTCGCGGCGGGCAGATCACGTTCCTTGTCTAGGGCGAATGCATAGCGCACGCTAGCGCTGGCCGCCGTTGCCAGCGACGACGTGCGGGCAATGAGTTGTTGACCGGGAATGATCAGATCCACAGTCAGCTTCAACTCCAGGTCGGGCAAGTCGGACGCAGCGACGGCGTACTGAAGTGCCGCCAGCACTGCAACACAGGCCGGCGCAGCATAGGGCTCTGCACTCTCCTGTCGTCGCAAGACGACGTGCAGCGTTCCGCTGCGACACTCGTCAGTGACAGCGAACTTTTCGGCCGCGCGTGCGCTACCAGGCAACACGCTCACGGTTCTGACCACGAACACCGGCCCGATCCTGGTCACCGCCGTGGCGTGCGCGCCCTCTTTGGCGATCAAGTTGGCAGGTGGCGCCTCGATCGAGGTGCAGGCAGGCAACAGCAAAAGCGCCGTGGCCAGTGCGATGGCGCAGACGTGCCACCGCGCCGCACGCGGCGCATGCCGTATCAGCGCGACGTCGATGGCCACTGCTGGCCCAGCGCCGCCACCGCGCGTTCGAGCACGGGGTCGTTGCCGTCGCGTAGGTCGGTGCGGGTCGGTGCGGCCACGATGTCCGGCAGCACGCCGACGCCGACGAAGTCGGTGCCGTCGGGGTAGCTGTCGCGTTTGACGCAGATCCGCGCCGAACCGCCGCCGGGCAGGGTCAGCAGCAACGGCTGGCCGGTGCTCCCGCCTGTCGCCTGCCCCACCAATGGGCCGCGCCGCATCAGCCGGAACACCGCCGCCGTGTCCTCGCCGGCGGAGAACGTGCCCGCGTCCACCAGCATCGCCACCGCACCGGAATAGGCGTTGGGCTCGGGTGCCACCGGCTCTTGTTGCACCGGCCGCCACTCGATCAGCCTGGCTCCGCGCGCCTGCGCCAGCGACGAGCCGTTGTCGCGCTCGACAGAGCGCAGCGATGGCAGCGGCGCCGCGGCGACGTAGCGCAGGATCTGCAAGCCGAACCACGTGTTGCCGCCACCATTGCCGCGCAGGTCCAGGACCAGTCCGCGCGCGGCGCGCACGCGTGGCAGTGCCTGCTTGAGCGCCTGCAGGCTGGCATCGTTCTCCAACTGCGGTACACGCAGCACCGCCACGCCATCGCGGCGAATGCGCAGCAGCGGCGCCTCCGGCATCTTCACCGCGGTGTAGCCGCTGCGCGCGGCACGCACCTCGCTGCGGTGCCCGTCGGCATGCTCCACCGACAGCCGCACCGGGGTGGCGGCATCGCCGGCCAGCAAGGCATAGGTATACATGCGCAATTGCAGGTCTTGCGGGGTGGAGCTGCTGAGCTGCGGACGCACCACCCGCTGCGCGTACTGCTCCACCGGCTCGCCGTCGATCGCGAGGATGCGGTCACCGCGTGCCACCCCTTGGCGGCGCAGCGCGGCATCACTGACCGAGGTCACCACCACCTCCCCGTCCAGCCAGGCCGTCCGCAGCCCGGGACGGGCATACCAATGGTCCTCCAGTTCCTTGGGCGGCAGGATCCCGGTGTGTCCGTCGTGCAACTGCGCCAGGAAGCGCGCCAGCACGCGGTAGTAGGCGTCGGTATCCGCCGCGCGCTGGACCAGCGGCAGCGTCTCCAGGTACAGGCGGTCCCAGTCCAGGCCGGGCACGTGGTCGAACCAGACGAAGCGCTCGCGCGCGGCCATCCACACCTGCGACAACCCGGCCACGCGCTGGGCTTCGGTCAGCTGCACGGCGTAAGGCACCGCAATCGAGGGCGCCGTGGCATCGCGGACCGCCAGCGCTTCGTGGCGCCGGACCTCAGCCAGGCGCGGGTCGTCCAGCAACGCCGCCGTGGCCGGGTCCTTGTCCACCACGAAGTCGATCAGCCCCTCATGCCAGGACATCGCGTCCAGGACGCGCCAGGCCGCCACCGCCGCGTCGCGGTCGCCGAGCCACACCTGCACCCGCACCAGATCGCCCAGCAGGTTCAGGCGGCGGAAGCGCAGCGTCTTGCTGCCCTCGGCCAACGCCAGCACATGGGGATCGTCCAGATAGCGCAGACCTTCGAGCAATGCGTCGCGTGCGCGCTGAAGATCGTCGGGCGAGCTCGTCGCCCCGTGTTCGGTGAGCTGACTGGCACGGTCGCGGAATTCGGTCACATGCGCATAGGCCTGTAGAGCCGGATCTTCAGCGGCGCTCGCCCACTGCGCCAACGAAAGGCAGAACACCCAGACAGCCCATACTGGAAATCTCATCGAAGCTCCTTGCGCGCCAAGGTCATCTACAAAGCTGAAGTATCGAACACACCGCTAACGAGCCGTTGATTGAGCGTCTGTCACCGACGCACCGTGATCCGTCGCTCTCCCTGCGGCCCACCTGTCTGACTCACATGCCCACGAAGAATGTCTGGCCGGTATAGCGTCCCTGGAACACGTCGATGGGCTTCCCAGCCCACTGGGCCACCTCGGCATCCAGGGCGCGGTACTCGTCGCTGCTACGTTTGTACGCGTACATGCGTCCCATCTGATAAACGCGTGCACTGCCTGCGCCGTACACCTTGGACTCGGCATAGCCGCTATTCAACACGGCCGCCAGCTTGGCACCCGGCTCAACCGTCAGCACCCAGCGCACTGGCTCATAGGAACTGAGCGCAAGGATGATTGGCTTCGCCGATCGCCGCACGTGGACTTGAACAGTCCCGGTGCGATGCGATGTGCCAGGCAGTGCGACGGCATCAGCGCCCTCGTAGATCCCAATCGCCTCGATCCGCGCTGTACGGCCCACTTCTACCAACGGCCCAGGCCGCGCCAGCGTGGAAGCAGCCTGGAATCCCGGGCCTTGGCGGGCTACCAAAATATCGGCCTGCTTTGCCCATAGTCGCGCCTGCTCAGCGGTCGTACCACGAGTGCCTGCAGCTGGAACGTCCATGGCGCTTAGATCGCTCAGTATATCCTGGATCTGCGACGCTCTTGCTGCGTTCGCTTGTTCCACCGCCTGGGGGCGCGTCTCCAGATAAGCGCTCACGTCCATCGGTGGTTGCGACACGAATTGATCTACAAGGCCAATCTTCGATCCATCGATGATGGCGTTGCGGTTTATCGATTGAATATAGATTACCCGGCCGGCACTGACCCGCGGAGAATCAATTTTCGCCAAGGTATGCTTGCTGAGCGAATAGAGGTAGGCCTGGCTGCCATCAGGATCGTTGGTCAAAAAGCCTGTCACTACCAGGCGATCGGGATCTGGCGTGGTGGTTGCCGAATCCACCTTGAGTGGATCCAGCGTGACGGTCGATGTTTGCAACGACGGCAACTGGATCCGCCTCACTGTGCCAGCCTTGGAGAACGCGAACGTTCCGTCGGACGACAGTTCCGCACCTCGCCACCCAGCCGCCGGCATTTCCCGTTCTGAAAGCAACTGGACGGACCAGCCACCGGAGCCACGACGCAACTCGATTTCCGCCGCACTTTTCCACTTCAGCAACAAATAGCGCAACGGCTGTCCTGGCACGGGCAGCACGCCCTGAAGGCCGGCACCTTCTGCCATCGGAATGGGTGATGTCTTCCCAGTGGTGAAGTCCAGGAAAACGATTCCTGAAATGGCGCTATCCCCCGGGCGCCCCCTTTGGACCTCGTAGATCGCTCCGACGTCGCCGACCCAATGGAAGTCGAGGTGCCGCACGGGGAAAGTCGCGAGCATGTCGCCAGTCTCGGTGTCACTGACCTGCGCCTGCGAATCGTCCTTGCTGCCAACCAGCAGACGCCCGTTGGGCGAGAACGAACCTGTGAGCCATCGCCCCTCGCCCTGCGCCACCACCTGGCCGCTACCTATGTCCACGACCATATGCTTACCGGCCGTCTCGAGCATCGCCACGCCCGCGCGCGGAGCGAATTTGACGGCCTGGATGTAACTGGGCGCCGTCAGGACGCTCAGTGGAGATTTCGGCACGTCGCGCAATGGCGGAGCGGCCAGTAGCAGACCAGCGCGGCGCAATCCCAGCCATTGGCGCAACGCGTCGTCAGCGCGTGCAAAACAGGCCTTGTTGCTCAAGTTGGTGCGAATGTCTTCCGCACTGGCAAACAGGGAAGGCTCGTAGCCGCCAGCGCAGTCCCCCGCGCGTTGCGTCAAACGTGTCTGGTACTCCGCCTCGAGTGGCGCCACATCCCGCGAAAGCGATGTCGCGATTGCATCCAGTCGTGACTTGCTGGCCAAGACCTCGCTACTTGGAGGCATGGCGTCGTTAATACGCTCGGCCGCCGACCGCCCAAGATTCCCGCAGCCCCCCAGGCATACCGCCATCGAAAGCAGCCCCACTATCCCTGTCACAGACTTCATGTCGTCCCCCTGATTGGATTCCTAGCCGGCATGCGCAGCGGCGGACGGATAATAGTAGATATTTGGAGAATTTCGGGACGACCAGCGCCGCGCCTCAGAAGGAAGACAATTCGCGTCAGATCGCGAACATTGGATGCTTCCTGACATCGGACGCAGGCTTGATCCACACATGCGTCTTTGTGCCAGCCGGGTTCACCGACAAGCTATTCCTCGGCGCGGTGATCTGTACCTACCCGACTGCCTTGCCCCAACCATGCCGCGATCAATGCAGCCATCCGCCTCCAGCAGGCGGCTCGCCCAACTCCACCGCATAGACTGCCCGCTCCTCGCGCACCGCGTTGGATGCAACGTCGTGTAGCGGCTGGCGTTCGATTTGCTCCAACAGGGTACGCATTGCGTTCGCTGCCTCGCAGAGCGCCTCGCCCGCTTGCGGCAGCGCTTGGCCGGCATGCTCGCTGCCATCGGCGACCGTCAGAGCCTGGGCGTGGGCCGAGACGGTACCGGCCAGCAGCGAGAGGTGGTGGAGTTGTTGCAGCGTGGTCCGAAATACAGCGCCGCCGGCGTCAGACGCGAGCGCGACAGCAGCATGCCGAGCGCCTTGCATGGTGTCCGTCCGCTGAGCGGGATAGGACAGCGCGTCCAGCACCAGGTCCACTTGCTCGGCCAACAGCTCCAGACAGAGCGCCAGTTCGCCCATGCGTACCTTGGGTTCGGCGGCGCGCTCCTCGGCCTGCGTGCGTGGCTGTGCCAGCCGGACCAGGAAGCGCACGTGATCGCGCAGCTTCGTCAGGCGGAACTGGCTGTCCTCCGGCAGGAAATAGCCGGGCATGTCGTCGTCGTCAAAACGGTCGTGCGCCATCGTTGCCTCCTCGTTCCATGAAGGGGTCGGTCCGCCACGCACGGCGGACGGGAAGTCGGGAGGTTCGAAACCGCTCATAGACGGCGGGCGTATTTCCCCCGAGGGGTATTGTATTAGCCGCCCTCCCGACGCAGGCATCGCGTCGGCTTGCGCCCGAGCATCGGGCACAAAAAACCCACCGGTTTGTCGGAGGTGGGTACCGCTATGAGGGGAGTTTCGACGCTCCTTGAAGTGGAGAGTGCTACTGCACGCCATGGCGTGTCAATAGCGATTTGTAGACCATGCATTGGGCGATCGGATTGCTCTAGCGCGATGTCAGTGGCTGCGGAATACTTGCTGCAGACAGCCTCAGCTGGACGCTCGAAGGTAGAGACATGGCGAACGCAATGGAAGAAGTGCCCGCAGCGCCTGCTAAGCATCCCGAAGACGGTGCGGCAGCCCACGCGCTCAGCTTTCCTTGGCTCGCCGAGGTGATGAGCCACTACTCGCAAGTGACCGACCAGAATCGCGCTGGCCGATTAGAGCGGTGGAGTTTCATCGTTGGCTTCTTGGGCGCAGGGTTTGGCATGTTGTGTGGCACTGTGCTGGATGGCAAGGCAGCGCTCGTCTGCGCGGCAACGGGGCTCATCATCGAGCTCGTTGGCTTTGCAATAGCCGCCATTTTGCAGCTCAAACGTGAGCTGCCTGGCGTTAGACATCCGCATGCAAAGCATGCAGAGCAGATGGAGCAGGAGTTCTCTCAGTACCAAGACATCGTCACGGCACTGCGCGCGTTTCCGCTTGAGCAGCGTCGTCAACGCGAGACCTTCATGCGTGACCGCCGGACGAACATGCATGAACGCCTGGGCCTGTTCACCGGCGGAATGGAGAAGCTCGGCATCATGCCGGTGCTGCTCGCCCTCTATCTGCAGTTCAAGGACTGGCATTGGGGTGACTGGAGCGTCCTGAGCAAGATCACGATCATGCAGAGCGTTCTCGCGTTCCTGCTGCTGTTCGCTTACGCGCTTTCCTGGCACCTGATCCGATTGCGCGTTCGCGTGCAGACATACGAGCAACTGCTTGCTGAAGCGAACCGGCAAGACAATACCGTAAGTGGTTGAGCATGCCTCATCGCGTAAAAAACCACTCCATGAACTCCTCGGCGACATCGGGCGTGAGTTCGAGTACAGCCTCCGCGACCCCGGTCTGCCCCTTCGCAACGGCGACGGCGGCTAGAGCGCAGGCAAGAAACTCCGGGCCCCAGGCGCGAGAGGACGCAGCCGCAACCAAGGAGGGAAGTTGAGCGAGGGAATGCAGGTAGGCGGCCCGAAGATCTTCAGGGATCTCGGTCTGGTTCTTCGCGTGGCTGATCTCGACCCAGGCAGGGAACTGGAAGTATCCGTGATCCGCCTTGTCGGGTGCGCGCGCCAGCGCATGGACGACATGCGGGACGGCGGCGAAGGAGGCCGAGTAAACGTCGCCCTGATGCGCAAGGGCGCTCCACAAGGTGAACCACGGCTCCGATCCATCCATGGATGAGGGCAACGTCTCTAGCTTCCCCAACAAGGCGGGGATGTCACCGGCTGATCCATATGCGTGCTGCAGCTCGGACCAGCGCGGACTTTCGAGACTGAGCACAGTGCCTCCTCCGGTAAAAAATTGATTGAGCTGTGAAGGCCAGACAATAGTAGAGGTGTTTTTTATAGCAGTGTGGGCTCAGGATCATCTTTCAACCTGGCAACATATTCATCTTTAATGGGCAGCAACGGCTCATAAAGTCGATGATATGCATTGCCGATGGCGCCATTAAAAAGACGCAAACTTGGCCTCACATCTTTGCCTCCAGACCTAAGCACATGGCTGGAAGAAATTCCTGGATAAGGGTCTACGTAAACTATCTCTTTCATACCAAGCTGAAACGCCTTTTTTGAACATAACTCACAAGGACTTGCCGTTGTGTAGAGAGTACCTCCTGCAATTCCACTGTTACCATGCTTGGCCAGTTGTAAAAATGCATTCTCTTCTGCGTGTAGAGATCTGGTATGAACTTGGTTCTTTTCGCCAGTAAGTGCGTTATATGCATCCTTGAAGCAAAAAGGACACGGCAGACCTTTCGCAACCTTCATCGCATGAACATTAGCCGAATTCTTCGATATACTTGTTCGAAACTCAGCGTTACTCATCTCGTAGTCACTAAACGCTAGCTCATCATGGCCATTGAGGAGAACCCCAACGTCTCTAAGCAGGCAGGGCACCTGTCCCTTGGGCACATCATTCCAACCAACAGCCTTTATAGAGGATGAGGCATCTGACACGGCAGCTCCAACTTGTCTTGAAATACAGCCACTATTCAACTTTGCCACGAAAGCAAGCTGCATGCAGCGCTCATCCGGAGTTGGGGTTACCAAGCCAGGCCGCAACATTAAGGCCACATAGCGCACAATTTGCCTATTCAATATTGACCTATTCTTTTCAAACTCAGCTGGCTTGCCTGGATTATTTATAAAGATATCTGATTTCTGTATACACTCCTGCAAATTTTGCGACACAAAACTTTCGTACTTATTCAACGATTTTTTGGAATATTCTCGCTTATCAAGTGCATCTACCTCGCGTTTTGGCATACCCAATTCAGTAAGACGAGCGCGGCGATCGTCCTCATCGGAAGTGACCGCTATCGAAAAAAAAGCCGCAAACTGATCTCGTAAATATACAAGTTCAAGCGGATTTCGCACCGCATCTATCACAACGCGTGTGCTAGCAGCACCTCTTCCTCGGCCCCAGGCATTCGCCGCTTTTGCTAATCGCTTCACCCTAGTTATCAGAGAGAATATCTTGTCGGGATTGACAGCACTCGATATAGCCGAGCCGCTTAGCCTTATATTGTCCCCCAGCGACTGAAAGAGCTCAGCATACTTATTTGCCAGCAGCCCTCTCAGCTTGCTTGCCTCAGGGTGGAGGCAATTACAATAGAAATCCCACGCTTGAGCGGACTCTTTTGAATCATGCTCTTCCGTCAATTCCTTAAAACTGGCATATGCAGCTTCAGATCTAAGAAGGTCGTATATACCCTTAAAATGACCCACTTGGGAATCGAGCTTTGAATTTCTTAAAAATGAATTGACGGCAGCCCACTCCTCTTGAATCAGAAAACTAAGTATCACCGTCGAAACCGAGATGGTTTTAAAAGGAACCCAATGCGCGCCTAAAAAAGTCTTGCATATATCAAATTTTCTAGATTCAGCAGGTGACAAACCTGCATTTGAAGCTGAGATATCTGAATAATCTCTTCCCATCGTTTGCGCAGTCGTAGTGCAGCCACTGCCAGTACGTCCTGTAAGAGCTACAACAAGCAAATCGACTCTTTCGCTATAGGCTCTATCAATTCCATTGGTAAGATCCCGTGCCATTTCCGCCCCCTAAATCGTCTTGCATAGAGTAGGCTGAATTGCAATCAGCTTTGTAGACGATGTCAGGATCCTGCGCGGCATCGCTAGCGGCATTCTTCGAACCGTTCTACTGACGTGCCCCACTTCCAGCGATGTGACCTTCCCAGCACTCCCAAGCACATCTTGCAGCGGGAATAGCTTACTACTGCACTCTGTAAGTAGCCGCGACTTAACCACCACACCATAGCTGCGGCGCTGCAAATGACGGCGAAGCCATGCGGCACCTTAGGCTTTAATAACCCCAATCGCCCCACTAAGGGTTTGGAATGTAGCGCCGATATAGTCCGTCGGGCAAAACTAATCAGCCAGCAGCTTTTCGCGATATTTAGACCGATAGGCCTCTTTAATGAATGAGAATTCAGCGAGCTGCAATCGCATAGAATCTATCAAACTTCGCGCCAGCTCATACAATGAATGGAACCTAGCTTCCAATTGACCAGATGTACTGTTTGCACCGATAGCTTTTGGATCGGCTCTTCCGTGGGCAACTTGATTCCTTTTCTCTACAACCTCGGTTAATGCAAAAGCCACATCATCGCCAACAATCTGCACGCTTAGGCCTAAATATCCAAGGATATCGATCAAGACATCAGGGCGTACATTCTGTAGCCTATCTGAGAATAACCCTTCATTTATTGGGCACATATCTTCGGACTGGAGGAGGGTTGCAAATTCTCTTCGTTTCGCCCACCCTCCCTTGCCTTGTACAGTCTGGAGGGATCGAAAATAGTTATCAAAAGCCGAAGGCCACATTTCGAATCCAACGTGACAACTAGCCAGTTCAATCTCCGCTAACTTCCTGAGATAAGCCTGTACAGTATCAGTAACTGACTTTTCAAATGCGCCATAGAGGTGCACAAAGAAAAGCCCCCTGAGAATTTTAACTTCATCTGTGTTAACTGGTGGCAGCGAGTCCGACTCCATAGACTTGATTAGGGTCAACAAAGTACGCGCAGATCGGAAACGATCTTCGATAACTTGATCGACCTCTTGACCGAACATCACATTGCGTCCGCAACATAGTCAATTCGGCTATTAAGCATCTTTCTACTATTAGTAGCACCAGTGGAGAACTTCTTCAGCTTCGAGTCAGATACAAGCGGCCTTAACCTAGATACTCGAATAGTTTTTCCTTGCTGAATTGCAACTGCGACACCAATTGCAAGCGCCTCATAGAGAACAGCGGAGGTTGTACTGGACTGGCCACGCTTAATACCTGTCGGAAACGCAGCGGCGAGATACGCCATAGTATCCCTAAACAACTTTTTCTTTGCGCCAGTTATTTTCTTCTCGGAATTTTTCTTCATGTATGAGTTCAAAAAATCTTTAACGCTATGTTCAAATAGATCACGATCATCAAGATAAGCAAAGAAGCGAAGGACATATTCCTCAGCTGTGCCATTGTATTGATCAGAATCTTTAAGCTTCACCACCTTCAGAAAATCACTAGTCTTTGACAGAGACTTTAGATCAATATTGAATTGACCCCTAAATATACAATTTCTAATTTCCTGGTTAGTCAGCAAAACTCCGCCGGTATTCAGGCGTTCAAACAAATCAAAGCGAACACTTAAGTCACTCTTATCATTCAACACCGTAACTCTGATAGGGCGTGTCTGGAACAACAACTGCATGGATTTACTCAGATTCTCATATATGAGCCCATCCAACTCTGAAATCTTCTCCAGCCCACTTATCTTAAGAACATCTTGGCGACCGACACGCGCGGCCACTTCATCCTTCCCCATGAAGTGGGCTATGGTCGATAAACGCTGCACGCCATCCACAATTTCCCATGTGGAGTCCGGATTTGTTGCCATAAAGAGGCTCGGCACCGGAATTCCCAAAAAAATCGACTCGATTAAATTAGATTCTCGCACCTCATCCCATACAAACTGGCGCTGATACTCTGGCGGCACAAATATTGAACCATCCAGAAACATGTCAAATATTTGTTTTACGGTCATGTCATAGCTATCAAAAGAGACGAGACGCCTCTCAGTATCTAGCTGTGCTTGAAGTCGTGTAAGACGTGCGGGCGCGGCCGTAGTCATCATATCTCCATCCTGCAGATAAGCATGAGGCTGATTGCAGCCTCTAATTTAACTAATGTGCCAAGAAGAAGGGCGGCCAACTGGCCGCCCCTGACTTTACCAATCAAACCCCAACCGGATTAGCCTTCTCCGGATCAATCTTGTACTGCTTGATCGCCCGAGCCACATCCTTCCCAGTCATCTTCCCATCCTTCGCCAACGCCGCAATGGCGGCATGCGCGATGTAGTAGCGATCCACCTCGAAGAACCGGCGCAGGTTGGCACGCGTATCCGAGCGGCCGAAACCGTCGGTGCCCAGCACGGTGTAGTGCATCGGCACGAAGGCGCGGATCTGGTCGGCGAAGGCGCGCACGTAGTCGGTGGCGGCGATGGCCGGGCCCTGGCGGCCTTCCAGCAGTTGGGTGACGAACGGCTTGCGCTGTTCGCCTTCCGGGTGCAGGCGGTTCCAGCGCTCGGCGTCGAAGCCGTCGCGGCGCAGTTCGTTGAAGCTGGGGCAGGACCAGATGTCGGCGGTGACGCCGAAGTCCTTGTCCAGCAGTTCGGCGGCGGCGATGGCTTCGCGCAGGATGGTGCCCGAGCCCAGCAGCTGCACGCGCAGTTCGCCCTTCTTGGGCTTGCCGGCGTCCTTGAGCAGGTACATGCCCTTGATGATGCCGTCTTCCGCGCCCGCCGGCATTTCCGGGTGGGCGTAGTTCTCGTTCATCAGGGTGATGTAGTAGTACTCGTCCACCTGCTCCTGCATCATCCGCTGGATGCCGTACTGCATGACCACGGTGACTTCGTAGCCGAAGGTGGGGTCGTAGCTGCGCACGTTGGGGATGGAGCCGGCGATGACCTGGCTGAAGCCGTCTTCGTGCTGCAGGCCTTCACCATTCAACGTGGTACGGCCGGCGGTGCCGCCGAGCAGGAAGCCGCGGGTGCGCATGTCCGCCGCCTGCCAGGCGATGTCGCCGACGCGCTGGAAGCCGAACATGGAGTAGTAGATGTAGAACGGCAGCATCGGCACGTTGCTGACCGAGTAGCTGGTGCCGGCGGCCAGCCACGAGGAGATCGCGCCCGGCTCGCTGATGCCCTGCTGCAGCACCTGGCCGGACTGGTCCTCGCGGTAGAACATCAGCTGGTCGGCGTCCACCGGCTTGTACTTCTGGCCGAACGGGGCGTAGATGCCGATCTGCCGGAACATGCCTTCCATGCCGAAGGTGCGGGCTTCGTCGGCCACGATCGGCACGATGCGGGGGCCCAGTTCCTTGTCGCGCAGGGCGATGTTGAGGCTCTGCACGAAGGCCATGGTGGTGGAGTAGGTGCGCTCGCCGCTGTCCTTGAGCAGGCGCTCGAACTTGTCCAGGCCCGGGGCCGGGATGGACAGGTCGGCCTTGCGGCGGCGCTGCGGCAGGTAGCCGCCGAGGGAGGCACGGCGCTCCTGCAGGTACTGCACTTCCGGCGAGTCCGGGCCGGGGTGGTAGAACGGCACTTGCTCGGCGTCGGCCAGCTGCTTGTCGCTGAGCGGGATGTTGAAGCGGTCGCGGAACGCGCGCACGGCGTCGTCGTCCAGCTTCTTGGTCTGGTGGGTGGGGTTCAGCGCCTCGCCGGCCGAGCCCATGCCGTAGCCCTTGACGGTCTTGGCCAGGATCACGGTGGGCATGCCCTTGGTGTTCACCGCCTGGTGGTAGGCGGCGTAGACCTTGTGCGGATCGTGGCCGCCGCGGTTCAGGCGCCAGATGTCGTCGTCGGACAGGCCGGCGACCATGGCCGCGGTCTCCGGGTACTTGCCGAAGAAGTTGGCGCGGGTATAGGCGCCGCCGAAGGCCTTGCAGTTCTGGTACTCGCCGTCGACGGTTTCCATCATCAACTTCTTGAGGACGCCGTTGGTGTCCTTGGCCAGCAGGGCGTCCCAGTAGCCGCCCCACAGCAGCTTGATGACGTTCCAGCCGCCGCCGCGGAACACGCCTTCCAGCTCCTGGATGATCTTGCCGTTGCCGCGCACCGGGCCGTCCAGGCGCTGCAGGTTGCAGTTGACCACGAAGATGAGGTTGTCCAGGCCTTCGCGGCCGGCCAGGGCGATGGCGCCCAGGGTCTCGGGTTCGTCGCTCTCGCCGTCGCCGATGAAGCACCACACCTTGCGGTCGGACTTCTCGATCAGGCCGCGGTGCTCCAGGTACTTCATGAACTGCGCCTGGTAGATGGCGCTGAGCGGGCCCAGGCCCATCGACACGGTGGGGGTCTGCCAGAAGTCCGGCATCAGCCACGGGTGCGGATAGGAGGAGATGCCCTGCCCGTCCACTTCCATGCGGAAGTTGTTGAGCTGGTCTTCGCTGATGCGGCCTTCCAGGAAGGCGCGGGCGTAGATGCCGGGGGAGCTGTGGCCCTGGATGTACAGCAGATCGCCGGGGTGCTTGTCCGAGGGCGCGCGCCAGAAGTGGTTGAAGCCCACGTCGTACAGGGTGGCGCTGGAGGCGAAGGAGGCGATGTGGCCGCCCAGGTCGCCCGGCTTGCGGTTGGCGCGGACCACGGTGGCCATGGCGTTCCAGCGGATGATCGAGCGGATCTTCCACTCGATGGCCGCGTCGCCCGGGCTCTTGGCCTCGTTGGCGGGGGCGATGGTGTTGACGTACTCGGTGGTCGGCGAGAACGGCAGGTAGGCGCCGGAACGACGGGTCAGCTCGACCATGTCCTCCAGCAGCTGATGCGCGCGCTCGGGGCCTGCGACATCGATGACGGCCTTGAGCGATTCGATCCACTCCTGGGTCTCAGTGGGGTTCGGATCGTTCTGCAGCACCTCGTTCAACCAGTTCATAACGCTCCCGTAGGTCGCACGCACGCGCGCGATGGCATGTGTTTTCTCGAAGCCTGCAAGTGTAGCGCAACCGCCTCTCAGGACCTCGTACGCCAGCGTATGGAACGGACTGTCACATTGGCCCGGGACACCCCGCGGGACACCCCGCGGGACAGCCGCAAAGGCCGCTGCGCCGGGCGGCCGCGGCTGCGCTTATGATCGGGCTCCAGGCCCCCGTGGAGCGCCGCCATCGCCCTTGCCTCGTCAGCGCAGGACGCCTCCGCGGTCGCCTGGCGGCACAGCCTGCGCACGCGGCTGCTGCTGTGGGGCAGCCTGCTGCAGGTGGCGCTGCTGCTGGGCCTGGCCCTGCTGTTCTACCTGGGCGCGCGCGAGGTGATGGTGCGCAACGCCCGCGAGGAGGTCGCCGGGCTGACCCAGCAGACTGCGCGCAGCCTGGATGCCACGCTGGGTTCGGTGCAGGTGAGCGGGCGCACCCTGGCCGCCGCCGCGGCGGGGCTGGGCCGGCAACCGTTCAACCTGCGTAATCTGCTGCAGGCCACGCTGCAGGGCGACCCGGACATCGCCGGCGCCTTGCTGGTGATCGAGCCCGGCGCGCTGAAGGACGACGGCCGCGGCTTCGCCTGGCACCTGCGGCGCACCGCCACCGGGGTGCAGGAGCAGTCGGCGGAGGCGCTGGGCTTCGACCTGCACAGCATGCCGTGGTACCGGCGCACGCTGGCCGCGCCGGCCCCGTGGTGGTCCGAGCCGTACAGCGACGCCAGCAGCGGCGGCACCTACCTGACCACCTACAACCTGCCGCTGCGCCTGCCCGGCGACGGCCCGCAGGCGCCGGCGATCGGCATGGTGAGCGTGGACGTGCCGCTGCAGCGCCTGCAGGCCATCGTCGCCGAACTGCCTGCCAACAGCGGGCTGCAGCCGATGCTGCTGTCGCCGGACGGGCTGTTCGTGCTGCACCCGGACCCGGCGCTGCGCTTCCGCCGCACGTTGGAGACCCACGTGGCGCGGGCGCGGCCGGACCTGTCGCCGCTGGCGCAGGCGGCCGACACCCACAGGCCGGTGCGCTTCGAGCACACCGCACCGGACGGCACCCGCTACCTCACCCAGAGCGCGGCGGTGGGCGACACCGGCTGGACCTTCGCGCTGAGCGTGTCGGAGGACTACATCCTGGCCGGGCTGGACCGCATCGTGCTGTGGGGCGCGCTGGCCGGCGCCGCCGTGCTGGCGGTTTGGTTGTGGCTGCTGCATCGCTACACGGTGCGGCTGGTGCGGCCGATCGAGGACCTGACCGACTCGGCGCTGCATTTCAGCCAGGGCGCGTTCGACTATCCGCTGCGCCACGTCGAGCGCGCGGACGAAGTGGGGGTGATGGCGCGCGCCTTCGACAGCGCGCGCGGCTCGATCAAGCGCCAGCTGGACGAGATCGCCACGCTGGCGCAGGCGCGGCAGCGCATGCAGAGCGAGCTGTCGATCGCGCGCGACATCCAGTTGGCGATGCTGCCGGTCGGGCGCACCTTCGACAGCGCCCACAAGCATCTGGAAACCTACGCGCTGCTGGAACCGGCGGAGATGGTGGGCGGCGATTTCTACCAGTTCTTCGAGACCGAGCCAGGGCTGTTGTGGTTCGTGGTTGGCGACGTGTCGGACAAGGGCGTGCCGGCGGCGCTGTTCATGGCCCGGGCGATGACGGTGCTGGAGATCGCCGCGCGCCGGCACACACGCCCGGACGCGATCCTGATCGCGGCCTCGCAGCGGCTGGTGGAAGGCAACGAGCCGTGCATGTTCGCCACCGTGCTGTGCGGGCTGATCGACGTGCACAGCGGCGACTACTGGCTGTCCAGCGCCGGCCACGAGCCGCCGCTGCTGCTCGGCGCCGATGGACGCGCCGAGCTGCTGCCGCTGGAATCCGGCCCGCCGCTGGGGCTGGAGCCGCAATCGCGTTATCCGGTGGTGCATGGGCGGCTGGCCGCCGGCGCCACCCTGCTCAGCTACACCGACGGCATCACCGAGGCGATGGATGCGCAGGACCGGCCCTACGGCGAGGAGCGGCTGCTGGCGGCACTGCAACCCGGCGCCGACGCGCAGGCGCAGTGCGCCGCGGTGCTGGCTGACGTGCAGGCGTTCACCGCACCGGCACCGCAGTCCGACGACATTACACTCCTGGCGATCCGGCTGCGCCAGGATGCGGCACGGGAGGCGACGCGATGATGCTGCGATGGCAGATGGAACCGGCAATCGACGCACTGGCGCAATTGAGCGACAGCGTGGAGGCGGCGCTACGGCGCCACGGCGTGAGCGGCGAGCAGGTGAGCCGCACCCGGCTGATCGTCGAGGAACTGGCCTGCAACACGCTGGAGCACGGCCACCTGCGCCGCGCGCCGCTGCCGGTGGACGTGATCGTGCACCTGCAGCCCGACGCGCTGGTGCTGGAGTTCCACGAAAGCGGCCCGGCCTTCGACCCGCGCGATGCGCCGGTGCCGGACCTGGACGCGGACATCACCGAGCGCCCGATCGGCGGCCTCGGCCTGCACCTGGTGCAGCAACTCGCCGATCGCCTTGAGTATCGCCACGACGGCGGCCGTAATGTGGTGCGCATCGTGTTGCTGCAACCTGCCGATCCCCCTCTTCAGGAGTCGCCCGCATGACCACGTTGAGCCTGCAGATCGACCCGGCGCAGGACAAGCGCCAACGCCTCACCCTGAGCGGGCGCCTGGACACGCACACCTATCAGGCCCTGGACGAGGCGCTGGCGCCGCTGCTGGCCACGCCGATCACCACGTTGGTGCTGGACCTGTCGCATCTGGACTACATCAGCAGCGCCGGCATCCGCTCGATCTTCAAGGCGCGCAAGGTGCTGGCCGCGCGCGACGGGCGGGTGCTGGTGGTGAACCCGCAACCGCAGATCCGCAAGGTGTTCGACGTGGTCAAGGCGGTGCCGTTGAACGAGATCTTCACCTCGGTGCAGGAACTGGACGAGTACCTGGACGAGATGCAGCGGCGGGTGCTCGCCGATGGCGCAATGCGTCGGGACTGAAGTCCCTCCCACAGTGCACCCGGCAAGCTCGCTGCAAGACCCTCTTTCCACACAAGCGGCCTCAGCCGCGACGGGATTTGCTGGTACAGCCCGTCGCGGCTGACACCGCTCCCACAGGGATGGGCTGGGCATCTCTTGTGGGAGGGACTTCAGGGCACCTCTAAAAACCCCGCCTTTGGCATCATTGGTCTGGAGAACACGCCGAGGACGCCACGATGATCAGCCTGTTTGCCGGCCACGAACGCGAAGCCAAGCGGCAGCAGATCGGCGATCCTCTGGCTCTGCTGTCACGGCATATCGACTTTGCCGGGATTGCTCACGCCGTAGACGCGAAGCTGTCCCTGGGTACTGGCTGTATATTAGACACATCTGACGCTGCCGACGATCTTACGCGGGCAAGTCCTCTTGCTCTCTACTGACATA